>NZ_JAJEPR010000046.1:0-21204 GCF_020686945.1 Fusicatenibacter faecihominis
AATTGCGGGAGCTGCTTTGCAGCGGAGCAATTCGTAGGCATCAGTTGGGGGCAAAAGACCTTTTGACCCCAACATCAAATTTATGTAACTATTCAGGGCTCATTTTGATGTGACTGCTTGTAAAATAAATTCTCAGTCAAAAGTGTTCATTCATGCAAGCATGATTTGCGTTTTGGCTTGAAAGCTGCCTGGTTCTGGATAGTTACAAATTAGTTATGGAAAGGCAGGTAAAGTATGAGATCAGCAAACTTAGGAAAGATTTCCGCGGATATCCGCCCGGATCTTTCCAAAAATAATCCGCGAAACAGCGAGGGAGCCTTTTTTACTCTGAAAAACAGTGATATCCTGTTTGCGTACAGTAAATTCAAAGGAAAAAGCAATGCGGATTACGCCAGCGCAGATATCTGTCTTCTCCGTTCCACTGATGACGGCCGTACTTTCGGCGAAGAGAAGACGATTATGACCTGCGAGAGCGAAAAGGCCGTCAACATCATGTCACTTTCCTTCCTGGAGATGGCAAACGGAGATATCGGTCTTTTTTATCTGGTACGCCAGACTTATACCCATATGCGGATGTACCTCAGAAGATCCGCCGATGGCGGAAATACCTGGAGCGACCGGGTGCTCTGCATGCCTGAGGATGGCTACTATGTGGTGAACAATGACCGGGTTCGCCACTTAGCTTCCGGCAGAATCCTGATTCCGGCGGCGCGCCATGCCGTAGCCGAAGGCTATGTAGATGCCCGTTCTGAGTCTCTGTTCTTCTATTCCGACGATGACGGGGCAAGCTGGAAAATGGCAGCAGGCAAATGTAACCTTCCGGGAATTTCCTGCTGTGATTCCGGTCTTCAGGAGCCCGGCATTTTGGAGATCGCGCCCAACATTCTCTGGGGCTGGGCCAGAACCGACCTTGGCCGCCAGTATGAGATGTTTTCCCACGACGGAGGCGACACCTGGACAGCCAGCCAGCCGTCCCGTTTCACCTCTCCCTTAAGCCCCCTCTGCATGAAACGGGGCTGGGACGAAAACATCTACGCAATTTGGAATCCGATTCCTGTTTATAATGGAAGAGAAGTGGACAAAGAATTTTTCACAGGCGGAAGAACACCGCTTGTCATTGCAGTGAGCAAAGACAACGGCCAGACCTTTACTGACCCCGTGGCCTTTGAAGAAGAGCCGGACCGCGGTTACTGTTACTGCGCCCTGCACTTTACCAAAGAAGCCCTGCTTCTGGCCTACTGCGCCGGAGGCAAAGAAGACGGCAACTGCCTCGGCCGGACCGTCATTCGCCGAATCGAAAAAAAGGAACTGGAAGAATTGTTTGCGTGAATTGAAAATACGCTGAAAAAAAGGAGGGCCGGGTGTCGTTTGACATCCGGCTTGAGTTATGAAAAAGAGAATCTATATGAAAAAGCTGTTTGGCTTTGTTTGATTATATAGTACACAAGGAATGTGTCCATTCTGTGTAGAAAGTTTGAGAAAAGTGTAAAGAGTTTCTTAGATTCTTCGGAAAGTGTGGTATACTTTCTTAAAAATCAGGGCTTTGGGAAAGCGCGGGGAAACCCTTTGCAAAGGAGAGCGGCTCGGAGTCGCGAGCCCCCTCAAGTATGTTTCCCTACACTTTTCCAAAGCGTAAATCATAAAAATCTATAAGAAGGAGCTTCTTATCATGATACTTACAGTCACCCTCAACCCCTGCATCGACCGCACCCTCACGGTCTCCAACTTCCGCGAGGGCGGCACCACCCCCGTGTCAGCCACCCGCACTGAAATCGGCGGCAAAGGCCTGAACGTCAGCCGCGCCCTGAAAAATCTCGGCGCCCCCACCCTCTGCCTCGGTTTCTCCCACGAAAAAGGCGGTTCCGACATCAAAACCACCCTGGATGAGGTTTCCATTTCCTACGACCTGGAAGAAATCCCCGGCGAACTACGCATGAACATCAAAATCTTCGACGAATCCAACCGCACGATGAGCGAACTCAACGACAAAGGCTGCCCGGTGAGCGAGGACGCGGTAAATCGCATGATCGACCGCATCGTCTCTCATTTCAAAGATGCAGAGCTTCTCGTCCTGGCAGGAAGCGTGCCCCCGGGCGTTCCAGCAGACATCTACAAAATCCTCCTGGAAAAAGCTAAAGACTACGATCTTCCCGTAATTCTGGATGCTTCCGGAGCCCTTCTCCTCAACGGCATTGAGGGCAAACCCTGGCTCATCAAGCCGAATATTGACGAGCTTTCCGCGACCCTCGGCCGGGAATTTCATTCAAGAGAAGAGATCATTCAGGCCGCCCGGGAAATCGTCGCTCGTGGAATCCCCTACGTCTGCGTTTCCCTCGGTCCGGATGGAGCCCTTCTGATTGGAGAAAAAGAAGCTCTCTACTCCCCGGCGCCGGACGTGAAAGTCCGCGGTCTTCAGGGAGCAGGCGATTCACTGGTGGCCGGTTTCTGCCTGGCTTTCCACGAACACCACCTGAAAGGAGAAAAACGCTTCGAAACCCCAGCTGTGCAGAAAGCCGGCGATCCCTCTTTCATGCGTTTCCTCCTCCGCTCCGCCCAGGCCGCCGCCGCCGGTTCCCTCACGAAACCCGGCACCGCCGTCTGCGAGCGCACAGATTTTGACAAATACCTCCCCACAATCCAGGTGGAAAAAGCCGGCGAATTTTTCGACGTCCGCCGGGAAGACGGAAGCCTCACCGGTGAAGTAAAGCTTCGGAGTCTCGTCCACCGGGACGGCGACTGGCACGGAACCGTTCATATGTGGGTGGCGGACCGCACGCCGGAGGGAAAATGCCGCCTCCTGATCCAGAAACGCAGCCAGGACAAAGACAATTTCCCCGGCTACTGCGACATTTCCTCCGCAGGTCATCTCGATGCAGGCGATGATTACGACTCTGCGGCCTATCGGGAACTCTACGAAGAACTCGGTATCCGGGCAGAAAAAGGAGATCTTCGCTTCTGCTTTTTCATTACCCGAAGCGTGGAAACAGAATTCCACGGCCAGAAAGTTATTGACAGGGAGCGTGCAGCGGTTTATCTTTATGAAAAAACGGTGGACCTCACGAAACTTCATCTCCAGAAAGAAGAAGTGGATGAAGTTTTCTGGATCGACCTGGAAGAGCTGGAGAAAATCCTTCAGGATCCCACCGCAAAATACTGTGTTTACAAAGAGGAAATACAGGGAATTAAAAAGTATCTGTAGAAAGGGAACAAAGCATGGAATTTGAGACAAAAGTGCAGTTCTTGACTCAGCCGGAGCATAACCGCCGAACCATCGTGATCAGTGATATTCACGGGCACCGCGCCTGGCTGGAAAAACTTTTGAAAAAAGTAGATTTCAGCGAAAAAGACATTTTAATCATTGTCGGAGATATGATCGAAAAAGGCCCGGAAAGCCTGAATACCATCCGCTACATCATGGAACTTTGCGAGAAATATACGGTCTACCCCATGATGGGAAACGTGGACCTCTGGAGAATCCAGATGCTGCTCACAGAGGATGGAAGCCTGGATCAGGAGCTTTATGAGACGAACGAACGGATGCGTCAGTACTGGAAAGCCACCTTTTTTCAGGATTTCTGCCGGGAGGCAGGCGTGTCGGTGAAAACGCCGGAGGAGATTCCGGCGGCAAGAGAAGCGGTGGTTGCCAAGTTTCAGAAGGAGCTCACCTTTATGAAAGAACTTCCCACGATTCTGGTGACACCAGCGTTTACCTTTGTACATGGCGGTCTCGTTCACGAAAAACTGGAGGATAATTTTCACCTTCCGCCCTTTCAGCTTTTGAAAAATGACAATTTTATCAATCAGGGAAAACATTTTGACAAATATGTAGTCGTCGGCCACTGGCCCGTGTGCCTTTACCGGTCGGATATCGAGTCCTCTGCGCCCTATATCAGCGAGGAACAGAAGATTATTGCCATCGACGGAGGCTGCGGGATCAAGCGGGACGACCAGCTCAACGCCCTGATCATTCCGGATCTCTATTCAGAAAAAACGACCTGGGAGAGCGTGGATGATTTCCCGGAGGCAGTTGTCCTGGAAGATCAGGAAGCAGGAGCTTCCTCGATTAACATCCGCTATTATGAAAGTGAGCTTAAAATTCTGGAACCCGGCCCGGTCTTTTCCCTGGCAGAGCATATAAAAACAGGATATCAGCTCAAAATCTATAATGGTTTCCTGGAAGAACCGCCGGTAAAAGGAGCGCCGAACACCTGCTGGGAGTACACGGATTACCAGATCCCACTGAAAAAAGGCGACCGGGTGTCGATCCTGCAGAAAACGCCGGAAGGAACGATGGTGCGGAAACGCGGCGTCACCGGCTGGTATTATGGAAAATTAGAGGAGGCAGAAAAATGATAGCAGTAGTTTTTGATATGGATGGAGTCATTTTTGATACGGAGGCTATTTGCCGGAGGGCCTGGCATGCCTGCGCCGGAAAATATAACATTCAGGACGTAGATGCTCTGCTGATACCCTGCATCGGCGCAAACAAACAACATATGCGGAAAGTTTTTCATGAGCAGCTGGGCGAAGATTTCCCTGTGGAAGCTTTTGACAAGGATGCCCGGGAAGGTTTTCTCAGGATCGAGAGAGAAGAGGGAATCCCTGTAAAAAAAGGCGCGCGGGAACTGCTTTCCTGGCTGAAAGAGCAGGGAGCCGTGGTAGGTCTTGCCTCCTCTACTGCCCATGATATCGTAGTACAGGAGCTCACCGACGCCGGTCTTGTGGATTATTTCCAGGCCATCACCGGCGGCGACCAGATCACCCACAGCAAACCGGACCCGGAAATTTACCTGAAAGCCTGCGAAAAACTGGGCATCGACCCCAAAGAAGCCTACGCCGTGGAAGATTCCTACAACGGCATCCGTTCCGCCTTCTCAGCAGGAATGAAGCCCCTCATGGTGCCCGACCTCCTGCCTCCGACCGGGGAAATGGAAGAAAAAGCCCACCGGATCTTCGACGACCTTCTCGAAGTCCGCGATTTCCTGGCAGGAAAATAAAAGGAACTGTTACAAAAGTTCAAGATTATTGAAAAAATGGCTTGAAATCAAGGAGATTTGATGCTATAATATACATCGAATCAGCGATGCGTGGCTCAGCTTGGTAGAGCGCTGCGTTCGGGACGCAGAGGTCGCAAGTTCAAATCTTGTCGCATCGACTCCTTGGCAGGGGCGCCGGAAACATTGAATTTACAGTGTTTCCGGTTCTTTTTTTATTTTCGCAAATTTGTTCGCAAATTCCGCTCTAAAGATCGCTCTAAAAATGTTCTGAAATTTGATGATAAAACAGGCAAAGGATATGAGTATAAATCTTTACAAAATATAAGAACCGGCAGTCAGACCTTTCCGAACTGCCGGTTCTTCTTTTATTTTTCTTCTTCCACAGCCTTCTCCGCTTCTTTCGTCACAATCCCTTCCACCACCATGTGATGCTTCACATCCAGAACATGGATATGGAGCGGGCCGCAGCTGCAGCGGAAGCTTTCGCCGTCTCTGGGGATCCGGCCGGTGAGGCCGCAGATAAAACCGTTGAAGGTTTCTGAGCCGTCGTGGGGAAGTTCTACCTGGAGCTCTTCCTCGACCTCTTCCAGGGAAGCGGAACCCTGAATTTTCCATTCTCGCTCGGCGACTTTGACGATATCCTCGGGCTTTGCAGCTTCCTCCTGATCGTCCAGGTCGCCTACCAGAGCCTCCATGATATCGTGCAGGGTGATGATACCGCAGACACCGCCGTACTCATTGACGATGACGTTGAAATACTGGCGGCTTTCTTTCATCTGCCGGAACATCGTGTTTGCCTTCATGCTCTCCGGAACGAAAGAAGGCTTGTCAGCCAGGTTTTCCATGATGTATTTGCGGGTGCGCTGGGGAGCGCGGAAATAATCGCGGGTGTCGAGAACGGCCACTACATTGTCGAGATTTTCCTGGCAGATCAGATAATGGGTGTGCCGGCTCTCCTTGATGGTCTTTTCCCAGACGGTGCTGTCATCATCGAGAGAAAGCCAGACAATATCGGGCCGGTGGGTGCAGATCTTTTCCACGGTAATATCGTTGAAATCAAACACATGCTGGATCAGCTCGTGCTCTTCCTCGGGGATTGTTCCCTGTTCTGTGCCTTCCACGAGCATCATGCGGATTTCCTCCTCCGTGACCTGTTCCTCATTTTCATAAGGATCGATGCCGAAAAGACGGAGCACCAGATTGCTGGAAATCGTCAGAAGAGAGACCAGCGGCGTGAGGATGACCGAAGTCAGATAGAGAAGACCGGACATATGAAGAGCGGTGGAATCTGCCTTTTTCACGGCCCGCTTCTGTGGAATCATTTTTCCAAAAACCATCGTAAAATAGGCGAGAACCAGCGTGATAAGGATCACAGCCAACGGATGAAGAATCCGCTCGGAAAGCGAAAGTCCGGAGCTCTTCAAGGCCTTTACCAGAGGTCCGGCAAAAGCATCCGCCGCCAGGGCACTGACCAGAAAACTGATGATGGTCACGGCTGCCTGGATCGTCACGAGAAAACGAGTCGGCTGTTTGGTAATCCGTTCCAGCTTTTTGGCCCGGCGGTCGCCGTCCTCCTCCAGCTTGTGGATATCCGCCTCGGTGAGCGAGACGATGGCGATCTCCGCGCTGGAAAAAATCGAATTGAGAAAAATCAGAAATATCTGCAGAATAACTGCTCCTATCATAAGTAAAAACACCTCCGGAAATTACTTTGTAATTCTTTGTCCAGCCCCCATTATATCACAGGACTTTCTTTTCGTCAGTCCCAAAAAGTGATAGACTTCTTTTGCAGGAATCGCTATAATAAAAGTACTATACACATATGCGAAGGGAGAAGGAAAATGGCAGTCAGATTTGATGAGAAGAAGAACTTATTTACACTTCAGACTTTGGACAGCACTTATCAGATGAAGGTGGACGATCACGGGGTTCTTCTTCACACTTACTATGGGGCGCCTGCGGACGAAACGGATTTTTCCTATCTGATCGGGCCGGAGGACAGAGGCTTTTCCGGGCAGCCGGGAGATGAAAAAAAGGACCGTACCTATTCCATGGACTACTATCCGCTGGAATATCCGGTACAGGGAAACGGCGATTTCCGTGTGAAAGCTCTGAAAGCAGGTTTTGAGGGTGAGGTTCTTGCGCTGGATCTCCGTTTTGTTTCTTATGAGTTGGAAAAAGGCAAATACAGCCTTCCGGGCCTTCCTGCCCTTTTCGAGGCGGAGGCAGGAGAGGTGGAGACTTTGAAAATCACGCTGAAGGACCGTCTGGAAGAGATCTATGTGACACTTTTCTATGGCGTTTTCGAGAAGAAAAATGTCATCACCCGGGCTGCCTCCATTGAGAACCGTTCCGGAAAAAACGTAACGCTCAAGCGCGCCTTAAGCTTTGGCCTGGATTTCATGGAAGGCGATATGGATCTCATTCATTTCTATGGAAAACACGCCGGCGAGCGTCAGTTTGAGCGCAGAAATCTGCCCCACGGCATCACCGAGATCAGCAGCAGCCGCGGCACTTCCAGCCATCACCACAACCCGTTTGTGATCCTCTGCGACAAAGACACCACCGAGGATTTCGGAAATGCTTACGGCGTTTCCTTTATCTACAGCGGCGGTTTCAAGATCCAGATGGAAAAAGACCAGGTGGACGGTATTCGTCTTGTCTGCGGCTTGGACGACGAGGAATTCCTGTGGAAACTGGCTCCGGGCGAGACCTTTGTGACACCGGAAGCCGCTCTGAGCTACAGCGAAAAAGGTTTGACCGCACTCTCTGACCAGTTCCAGAAGGCTTATCATGCCAACCTGATCCGCAGCCCCTGGAAAGACAAAAAGCGTCCGACCCTGGTAAACAACTGGGAGGCCACTTATTTTGGCTTCGATGCGGAAAAACTGTTGAAAATTGCAGGAGAGGCAGCAGATCTGGGCCTCGATATGCTGGTACTGGACGACGGCTGGTTTGGAAAAAGAAACGATGACAATTCCGGCCTGGGCGACTGGTTTGTAAATGAGAAGAAACTGGGCTGTACGATGAAAGAGCTGGTGGACCGCGTCAATGCCCTTGGTCTGAAATTTGGTATCTGGCTGGAGCCGGAGATGGTTTCCGAGGACAGCGATCTTTACCGGACACATCCCGACTGGGTGCTCCAGATTCCGGGAAGAGAGCCCAATCGCAGCCGTAACCAGCTGGTTCTGGATCTCTCCAGAAAAGAAGTACGGGAATATATGAAGAAATTCATCGACGACACTCTTTCCTGTGCAAACATTTCCTATGTAAAATGGGATATGAACCGCAGTGTGGATAATGTATACAGCGCTGCAGATCCTACTCTCAGCCAGGGAGCCATCCGCCATAAATATGTGCTTGGCCTTTACGAGGTGATGGAAGATATGCTGACCCGCCATCCGGACCTTCTGCTGGAGGGCTGCAGCGGAGGAGGCGGACGTTTCGATGCCGGTATGCTGTATTATGCGCCGCAGATCTGGTGCAGCGACAACACCGATGCCATCGAGAGACTTCGTATTCATTATGGAACCTCCTTCGGTTATCCCATGTCTTCCGTGTCTGCCCATGTGTCCGTTTGCCCGAACCATCAGAACGGCCGGGTAACGCCGTTCAAGACCAGAGGCATTTGTGCAATGCAGGGTTCCTTCGGTTATGAGCTGGATCTCAGCAAACTTTCTGAGGAAGATAAAGCAGAAGCCAGACGGCAGATCACTGTATACAATGAAAACTGGGAGCTTTTCCAGTCTGGTTCCTACTATCGACTGAACTCGCCCATGGAGAATCATGACTACACAGCCTGGAGTTATGTTTCAAAGGATCAGAGAAAAGCATCCTTAAGTGTGATCTACACAGACCTTCACGGCAATCCCAAACCGGTTCGCGTGAAACTGAAAGGCCTGAAAAAAGACGCCTCCTACGATGTGGACGGAACCGTGTATACAGGAACCGCACTGATGAGAGGCGGCCTTCTGATTCCGAAACCTTCCTGCAATTATGACTCCTACATGGTCTGCATACATGAGATCTGAAAAAACGGAGGAATGAGTTTTGAAAAAATCATATGAAATGGATATGTGCAACGGCCCGCTATTAGGAAAGATCCTTGTATTTACGTTTCCACTGATGCTTTCCGGTGTGCTGCAGCTGCTTTTCAATGCGGCGGATATTGTGGTGGTGGGGCGGTTTTCTGGAGCTCACGCACTGGCGGCGGTGGGTTCTACCGGTGCACTGATCAATCTTCTGATCAATGTATTCATGGGCCTTTCTATCGGCACCAACGTGCTGACAGCCCAGGGGTACGGAGCCAAAAATGCGGAAGATGTCAGCGATACCGTACATACGTCCATTCTTTTAAGCCTGGTGAGCGGCGCAATTCTCATCGTGGTAGGGATTCTGTTTTCAAGACCCCTGCTGGAGCTTATGGCTACCCCGGAGGAAGTCCTGGGACAGGCGGCTCTTTATATGAAGATTTACTTCATCGGAATGCCGGCCATGATGGCCTACAACTTTGGCGCGGCTATTTTAAGAGCCATCGGAGATACCAGGCGCCCACTTTATTATCTTTTGATTTCCGGTGTGGTGAACGTGATTCTGAACCTGATCTTTGTGATCATTTTCAAGATGGGAGTGGCAGGAGTGGCGACAGCCACTGTGATTTCCCAGGTCATTTCCGCGGGCATGGTCTTAAAATGCCTGATGGGACTGGATGGCATGTGCCGCCTGGAACTTCACAAGCTGGCCATCCACAAGGATAAACTGCTGAACATTGCCAGGATCGGTCTTCCGGCAGGACTGCAGGGAGCTATTTTCTCTATCTCCAACGTGCTGATCCAGTCCTCGGTAAACTCTTTCGGAGCCATCGCCATGGCTGGAAACACAGCTGCCGGAAACCTGGAGGGCTTTGTATATACGTCCATGAACTCTGTATACCAGACAAACTTGAGCTTCACCAGCCAGAACATGGGAGCCGGAAACCGACAGCGCATGAAAAAGATCTTAGGTATCTGCCTGATTCTTGTCAGTGTGGTTGGCCTGGTCCTCGGAAACGGCTTCGTTTTCTTCGGCCAGCAGCTTCTCGGCATTTACTCCTCCGACCCGGAGGTCATCCAGTACGGCCTCAACCGAATGCATCTCATCTGCGCCCCGTATTTCCTCTGCGGCCTCATGGATGTCATGGTGGGAAGCATGAGAGGAATGGGCTACTCCTTCCTCCCCATGATCGTTTCCCTGATCGGAGCCTGCGGCCTCCGTGTTGTTTGGATTTTCACAGTATTTCAGTGGCATCGCTCTCTGTTTACGCTGTATCTGTCCTATCCGATCACCTGGACGATCACGGCGTTGGCACATATGGCTTGCTGGTATGTGGTGATGTATAAGAAACAACCAAATAAGTAATTGACCCGAGGGGAGATGTTTGCGTGAAAAACATTGCCCCTCGCTTTATATGAGGGAGAAAACTGTTATGAAAAAAATGATGAAGTTCTGTCTTTTCCTGTGTTGTATTCTTTTTATTTCGCTTCCGGTTCAGGCCCGGACCCAGGGAAATCTTCATGCCCTGGTGATGAGCGGACGGATCTTGAGCAGGAAAAACGCAAACGATTTTTATAACCTGCTGAAAAAAACAAAGATACCGGAGTACAAAGTTTCCGGACAGAACATCAAAAAGCTCTTTTATGAAAACCGTAAAAAGACAAAGCGACAGGATATTTTTGCAAGTATTTACAATGCTTTTAAAGGCAGCACCAAGAGTGATCTGAATCTCTTTTATTACGGAGGTCACGGAGGTGCAGCTGCCACAGCAGAAGGCTACGGTGGAATTTATCTGGGGGATGTGGTAAATAAAGAACTTCGGAAAACCCGGGTAAGCTGCAATGAACTTTTACAGACACTTCTGAAGTATAAAGGGAAATTCATTGTCAGCATTGACAGTTGCAATGCGGATCTTATTCGAAAAGCAGCAGCAGAACTGAAAGGCAGCCAACGAAGCCGAATAGACAGAGATTTCATTTTTATCGCATCCTCTAATAAAAAGGTGGAAGAGTTTGGAACCCAGTTTACCGCGGCTCTTACAGATGCCGTTTCCACAAAATGGAAATTTTTTCGGGCAGATGAAAACAAGGATGGTTGTGTTTCCTGTGCGGAGTGGTTTGTGGCAGCCAGAAATAATCATAAGATTCTGGCCTGGTACAACCAGCCGAATATTTCCAGTGGAAATAGAGAACTGGGAAATTTGAAGCTGATCCAGTTATCACATGTTAAGGTTCTGAAGAAAAGCCTGACGATGAAAAAAGGTCAGACAAAGAAAGTCAGTTATATCTTGAAAAATCTGGGCCGGGGAAGTCTGAAAGTGAGATTTTCTTCCTCCGATTCATCAATCGCGGCAGTAGATCAGAAAGGGAAGATTACACCGAAGAAAAATGGAAAAGTTACCGTAAAAGCTTATCTGGTAGATGGCAGCGGCAAAAAATGTCTAGGAACAGAGGATGGCTGTGTTGTAACGGTTCAGGGATTTTCAATAAAAACTCCGTCAAAAAATACAGCAATGAAAGACTTTCTGAAAAAAGTTCAGAAAGGTTCCTGGTGGGATTCCGGCTGGCGGACGAGTATCGGTTTCTATAACGGGTATGTTTTAACGGGCAATACCTATGGCGAGCAGACCGGGAAATACAAGATCCGGAAAGTACAGAAAACATCCTATGGTTATTTTATCAGCATTGAAGGATATGAAAACTACCGCTGGTATCGTTCCGAACCGAATAAACTTCGTTGTTATGCAGCGGCTACGGGGAATGTGGGAAGAAGAGAAGGAGCAGATTTTACACTTTTTGGATGTTAAAGGAGAATTTTATGAAAAAGCGAGCTCTATTTATGGCCACTGCAGTCCTGTGTCTGGCAGGAAACATAGCAGCAGGGCAGACAAAAGCAGAAACCGTAAGTCAGGAAAAACAGGCTTACGAGTATTCCAAAGAAGACGAAAATGGAAATACTGTAAATGAAACCATCACAGATGAACAGATTGCTGCTTTGGGGAAATCGCTGGGCGTTCCAGAAGATATTACGATAACCAGGTGTAATGTCAGTGAACCTTGGTTTTGGGAAGGAGCCGGTCGTTGGCTTGTCAGCGTTGAACTCTATTCCGATGATATTTTCCTGGCCGGAGCCGCAATTGACCCGGATACTCTCGAACTGCAGCGTGAGATCGCTCCCTACGATGCCGGTCGGATTGAAAAGGAAAAGCAGGAAGCAGCACTTTCCAAGATCAATTCCAGCGATATGGAGGTGGCCAATGGTCTGATCCAGATTCTGATCAGCGGTGATGGTTCTGCCTTTCTGAAACTTCTTCCGGAACTTCCGACAGAATACAGGGAAATTTTGGGGGATAAAATGATTGCTGTGTTCACCGGGCTTGTCCAGAATGTTGCGGATGAGGCTGTGCAGGAGTTTCAGGAGGAATTCAAAGACCGCTAGCTTTTTTATCAGGCTCTTTCCTCGGAAGATGTAGACAGCGAAACACTTGCAGAACTCCAGAAATCATACGCGGAGTTTGGCTGCTATGTGACGGCCGCACGGCTTGTCCACGAAGAACTCTCGGAGGACGGTACAACCAGTTATCTGGATATTCCTGTAGTCGAAATTGACGGTAAATGGTATCTCGACCTCGAAAGCTGGGATGACGATGACAGTGACTACGACGATGATGATGAAGAAGAAGATGACGACGAAGACTTTGAAGAACTCGAAGAACTCTTGGAAGAGGGACTGGCGGCTCGACCCTTCTACGGAATCTGGTGCTACGCCTCCAAAGATTCCGACGAAGCCGAAAGCTATGCAGAATATCTTGAGTCTGTCTGCGAGGAGCCGGAAGTCCTCCTGAGCAGTGACTGGAGCAACCTGAACTCCGAGCCCTACTATGTCGTCACCGCCGGAAGATACGAAACAGAGGAAGAAGCAGAGGAAGCCCTGGATGAAGTGCAGAGTGTGTGCGATGGGGCGTATGTGAAGTATTCGGGGGAATACCAGGGATGAAAGATTATTGAAAGGCATAGTTGTTGAAGAATCATTTCAGTGCTTGAATGAACACAATCCCGAACGGACAGAGTAAATACGAAAGTATAGTAAAAGTCATGAAGCGAATAGAGGAATATATGAGCAGGAGGGCGGTTAATTACCGCCCTCCTGTTCGCTTCCAAGATGTGCCTATTAAATAATATTGTTCTAAATTTACATTCCAGAATGTACTTACGTTATGATTATATTCAAAAATAAATCAATTTGCAAATAGAAATATTAAATTTTATATTAAATCCATTAGAACAATAATATTTTATATTGACAAAAGAGAAATAACCTGATATAACAGAGACAACACGACTATTCAATGATACGGAAAGGGGGAAAAAATATGACGCGTTTACAATTACAATTTATATTAGAGTCGACGGAATTGCCATTGAATATGGATTGCGTGATAGTAAGCTTCTTGAAAGCGGCCGTGCAGAACTATTCACAAGAGTGGTTCGAACAGTTGTATGATAAAAAGAAATCTATTATAAAAATGTTTTCCTGGTCATGTTACTATCCTGGTGCAAGGTTTACCAAAAATAAGATTTTATTGGATCAGAATTATTTCTTATTGACATTTTCGGATGCAGATATGAAGGAACTGCTACAGTTTTATAATGCATTTACGCTTATGAGGAAAAGGCGTCATCCAATGAGTCAGAATTCTATGATGCTGAATGCAATTCGGATCCAGGATATTCCAGAAATCACAGATTCAGAAATAATTGTAAAAGTACAGAGCTCGTTAATCGCAAGAAGACATAATTCGGAAGATAACACAGATTCTTATTACAGTTGTGAAGATCCGGAATTTTCAGAAGTAATAAAAGAAAATGTGAAAAATTTTTTGGAGAAACAAGGAATTCCGTTGTCGATGGAGAATTTTTCTGTCACACCTGTAAAGGCAAAAAAAATCGTGGCACAGGTTTGGAGAAGACCAACGGACGCAACAATTGGCATCCTGAAATTGACAGGAACTTCGGAACTTTTAAACCTTTTATATGCTTCAGGAGTTGGAAGCCGTAGATCAGAAGGGCACGGCTTGCTGAATATTATCTGGTAAAGAAGGGAGGGAGAAAGTAATTGGAAAAATATAAAATTACCATGGGTGATTTTTTAAAGAATGCCGGTATTGTAGGACTGAAATATTTACTGGATACAGCAAAAGCACAAGAGGATAAAGATTTTGGAATTTCCGAAAATGGACAGGAACTCTGGCTTTCCGCTGAGTTTGCGGAAAATGCGGATTGGACAGATTTATATTTTCGAGCGTTTGTTCAATATTTCGGGCCTTATACGGCTTATCAGGGCGTCTTGGACAAAATAGACTTTTGTTTGGAAAAAATAAAAAATGACAAATGGAAGTCAGAAAAACAAGAAAAAGAGGATTTGAAATTTATTAATGATAAACTGCTTTCTAGCAGCTATCAAGCAGGCTATGATAACATTAAAAATAAAATTGAACATCCGGAAATTTATGTGAAGTTAAAAACTGAAAAGTTAAATGATAAATTTCCAAAAGAAATGTTGGAAGAACGCCTGCTAGAGTTGAAAACATTCATTGAGCAGCCGGTGTGCCGAGAAACTTTTATAATGAAAAGTATTGTTTACACGCACATCAACCGTTTTTGGAGTGGAAAATGCTTTTTGCTGAGAGCTAATGCTAAAAAAGACATGCGGGAACTGTTTGAAAAAGAATTTTCAGAACCCATGAGAAACTATTGGAGAACTGACCATAAAAAGGCAAAAGATCTGTGTGTTGACTGTAGTTCGCCAATGGGGGCGAAGGAAAAAGTTTCTATTGCTTTTATGAATGAGATGGCAGACGATCTTACCAGAAAAAGATCAGCTTTTTGGAATTGTAAAGTGGATGCCTTTATTTGTCCAGTGTGTGCTTTTCTGTATGCATTGAGTCCATTGGGATTTCAATTGTATGTAAATAAATTTGTATTTGTAAACACAAATCAGGATATTTTACAGTTGTTAGCATCTAATTCCAAAACAGGATACATAAGCGAGAAGATAGAAAAAAAGGATGATCAAAAAAAATCTGCATGGTTTGCGGGAATTCTGAATGCTGTGATTAATGAGAATGTGAAAGAATTTGCAAATACACAAGTAATTCTCCGAGGAGTGCGCCAGGAAGATCATTATTATCTTTGCAATATTCCGGCTAAAGCTTTAAAAATAATAGCGGAGAAAAATACAATAAAGGCATTGGAATTACTGGGGGATTTTCCGTACACAAAAATAGGAAATGATTTTGTAAATATCCATGAGCAGGTGATTTTAAATTTGTTACAGCTTCGGAATCAGTATGGACTTTTGAGTATCCTTTTAAAAGAGGATTTGAGAACGGGAAATACCGGATTCAGTGCCAGTCAGGTATATGAGATACAGCATTGTATGAATTTAATGCGAAAGAAAGAAGAAAAGAAAGGAGAGAAGGTTGTGATGAATTGTGGTGTTATGAAAAAATGCGGAGCAGATCTGAGAAAAGCAATTTTGAAAGTAAAAGGAGCAAATTCCGGAGAATGCTTGCGAGGAACAGTGTATCAGTTGATCAATGCATTATCAGTTAAAAATACAAATAAATTTATGGATATCGTATTGAGATTATACAATTCGTATGGTCCGTCAAATAATTTGTTGATTCCGAATGGATTTATCCAAATGTTAGAAGATCAGGATTATTTTATGGATTATGGATATGCATTTGTTATGGGACTGGAAGGCTGTTATGAAGCTAAAAATAATCAAGAAGATATTGAGGGAGGTAATGAATGATGAAAAATGAAGGATTGACATTTACGATTGTTTTTTTGGCTGAAAGTGCAAACTATGGTGAGGGTGTAGGAAACATTACAACGCTGAAAAAAATGACAAGGGGTAATTATGAACAGTATTCCTATATTTCCAGGCAGGCAATGCGATACAATATTGTGCAGCAGTTAAAATGGGATAATACACCGGTAGACGGAAAAAGCGGAGTTGTTCAGTTTGCTCCCTCTGCGACTATAAAAGATTATCCAGAAATCGATTTGTTCGGATATATGAAAACGGTTGCTAAAGATGATACACAGGCTGGCGGAGCATCTACAAGAAGCGCCGTAGTACGTTTGAGTAATGCAATTGCTTTGGAACCATATCAGAGTGATCTGGAATTTCTGACAAATATGGGATTGGCAAGTCGTTGTGGGCAAAATAATGCAATTGCACAAAGTGAGATTCATAGATCTTATTATGCGTATACGGTAGCAATCGATCTGGATCGGATTGGAATTGATGGTGCACTTGAAATTTCTCAGGAAGAAAAAGCTGGACGTGTAAAAGTTTTTCTTGATGCAGTGCATTATTTATATCGTGATATCAAAGGTCGGAGAGAAAACTTTAGTCCGCTTTTCATAATTGGAGGCCGGTATAACCGGAAAAATCCATTTTTTGAAAATAGAGTTCGCGTGGAAAAAAATAAGATTAATGTAAGCACGCTTAGAGAAGTATTGGAAGAAGATAAAGATATTGAAAATAATACTGTTGTTGGGGTGATGACAAACATTTTTGATAATGATCAGGAAATAAGAGAAGAGTTAAATGCAACAACAGTAGGAAAAGTATTTGATCATTTGAAAGAGGAAGTGGAAAAATATTATGGAGAAAGCAATTAGACTGCAGTGTTTTCAAAACCTGGTAAATTACAGAAAACCGACCAGTTTCATCATTAAAGAAACTTTTCCGCTTCCCCCTTATTCTACTGTTTTGGGTATGATACATGCAGCATGTGGATTTCAAGAATTTCATCCAATGAAACTGAGCATTCAGGGAACAAATAGTGGGACGATTTCTGACTTGTATACACGTTATTCTTTTAATGGGGCAAAATATGAAGAGGGACGCCATCAGATTTGTGTAGAGGATGGAGAAAAATATGGAGTCTTCCGAGGTATTGCAAATGTTGAATTGATTTGTGAAAACCATATGGTAATACATATCATACCATCTGATGAAGATTTTGAAAAGGTATATTATGGATTGAAAAATCCTCCGCAATATTTATCGTTGGGGAGATATGAAGATCTGTTGGATATTGAACGTGTGGATGTTGTGGAGATCCATATGCAGGAAGAAGCAGATACAGAAAGAAACATTTATGTTCCTGTAGAAACGGTGAGTGAGAGAAACTGGGTTCCGACAATCTATAATATCACAAAGGAATTTGAAATTACGAAGCAAGGATTAAGAAGATGGAAAAAAGAAGGGGGAATTATTAAAGCCTATTATATGCCGGTAGGAGAAACATTAGAAAATTGTTATGTAGATGATATGGAAGAAGATGCTGCAATCGTGTTTGCGTAAAATGGCACGGGCGGGTTCTGCATTTGGCAGTAATCTGCCCGTGGAAAGGAAAAATATGGAATACTATGCAAAATCTAAAAAAAGAAAGTTATCTGAAGAGGAAAAAGAAATTATAAAAATTAAGCTCCAGTGTTTTCTTTTGAATTATTCGGATTTATTAAGTGAAAAAGAAAAAAGAATTGTAAATAATGGTATTGAAAAATTGAATATAGAAGCTGAGGGAGAGAAACAGAAAAGATTAAAAGAACATCAAGATGACATTGTAAAATGTGCAGAGATGTTTTTTTTACAATATGGGGCTTATTTTACAGAAAAAGAAAAGAATCTGGTGATAGAAGCATGCAGGATTCATGATTTGGGAAAAGCGAACTTATTGTTTCAAATGGTTGTCCAGCCTAAACTTAAAATGATTTTTAAAGATGATAAAAATGAATCACAGATTCCGCATGGGTTTCTGAGTGCGATAAGTATTTCAGAAGAAGAGTTTTTGAAATGGTCAGAATTGTTTGAAAAAGAAGATTTTTCGCCATTTATTACAGCGGTATATTATCATCATGATCGCGAGGATAATTATGAAAGCGGAGAAATCAGAAAATATTGTAAAAAATATTACCAACCTTATTTAGAAGAGTATTGTGGAAGAGAGCAGACGAAAATCTATTGTAGAAATAAAAATAGATTATTATTTAGAAATGTTTCGAACAAATCCAAATTTGAAGTTGCACCGGAAATATGGAATGAATACCTGGTGGTTAAAGGGCTTTTGAACAAATTTGATTATGCAGTAAGCGCAGAGTATGCAGAAGCAGAGTGTGTTTCAGATTTGCAAGATAAAAAATTGAAGAAAAATATTGAGCAGGTGTTTTCAGGTAAAGAATTAAGACCGGCGCAAAAATATATGAAAGATCATAAAAATGACAATGTCGTTGTGATTGCACCGACAGGTTCTGGAAAAACAGAAGCAGCTTTGTTGTGGCTGGATGGAGAAAAAGGATTCTATACCTTGCCATTAAAAGTATCTTCGAATGCTATTTATGACAGAATCAAGAAAAAATATTTTTATGAAGATGTAGCATTATTGCATTCCGACAGTATGTCAAAATATATGAGTGAGGAAACAGAAGATATACAGGAAAGATATATACGTTCCAGGATGTTAGCGCAGCCATTAACTGTGTGTACGGTAGATCAATTGTTCAAATTTGTTTATCGGGCATTGGGAACAGAAGTATTCGCTGCAACATTAAAATATTCTAAAATTGTATTGGATGAGATCCAATCATATTCTCCACAAGTGATAGCAACCATTATTTATGGACTGAAAATGATTCAGGATCTGGGTGGAAAATTTGCTGTTATTACTGCAACCTTTCCACCTGTTCTAAGCCATTTTATGAGTTTGTACGGATTGAGTGATGGAAAAGAATATCAGTTTGTTGATTTTTCGAAATCATCTATAAATGACGAAGAAAGTTTAAGACACTGGATAAAAATTAGAAAGACAGAAATCGATATAGATGAAATTCTTGAGCAGGGTGAAGAGAAAAAAGTTCTAGTTATTTGTAATACGGTTCGCAGAGCACAGGAAATTTATTATGAACTTTATAAGAGAAATGCAGAGGTTCATACATTGCATTCTCGCTTTGTGAGAAAAGATAGAGCGATTTTAGAAGAAAAAATAAAGGAATTCTCAGAATCACCAGAGGATACAGGTATATGGGTTACGACTCAGATTGTAGAAGCAAGCCTGGACATTGATTTTGATATTTTACATACGGAGATGTGCAGCGTAGATAGTCTTTTACAAAGGCTGGGGCGTTGTAACAGAAAAGGCAGATATATTCCGGAAAAAGCTAATATTATTGTATATGATAACAGAAATGGAGTCGGAAGCAGGGCAGTATATGAAGAGGAAATCTACAACCGATCTATAAAGTGTCTTAAAAAATATGAAAATATGCTGTTTACAGAAGAAATGAAGACTGCGTATATCAATGAAGTGTATGATATTGATGCAATCAAAGGTACAAAATATTATATGGAAATAGAAAAGTATTTAAAGCTTTTCAAAGAAATTCGTCCAACAGAATACAAAAAAATTGCGGTTGATAAGGAGTTCAGAAATATTGAAAGCATAACAGTAATTCCGGATAGTATTTATGACAGTAATCAGGGATTTTTGGAAGATGGAATAGAAGTGCTAAAAACTGCCTATATTGGTCCTGAAGTAAAAAATATAATCCGAACAAAGATAACAGATCTGACTTTGGGTATGCCTATATATTCAGCAAGATTATATGCCGTAGATCGTGGATGCATAGGTCAGAGTGGAACCAAAAGAATATTGCATATCCACCGTATTCCTTCACAATATGAATTTGATGTGGAAAATTTCAGTGGGAGAGGATTGATTTTGGAGAAAAAAGAGGACGAAGCAATTTTTGTATGATCAGGAGAGAAGGGAAAATGGGAGACAAAGTAACAGGGGTAATGGTTTATTATTACTTTGTATGTAAACGAAAACTATGGTTTTTCTGTCATCAAATCAATATGGAGTCAGAAAATGAGGACGTAATTCTTGGAAAAATCCTGGATGATAACAACTATCAAAAAGATGATAAGCATATCAATATTGATGATGTGATAAATATTGATTTTATCCGGGAAGAAAAAGAACTGCATGAAGTAAAGAAAAGCAGAGTATTGGAAGAGGCAGGAGTCTGGCAGCTAAAATATTATCTCTATTATTTGCAAAAGCGGGGAGTAGTTGATCTAAAAGGGAAGATTGATTATCCGTTACTAAAAAAGACAATGAAAATAGAGTTATATGATAAGGATATAAAAGAAATAGAGCGAATCATAGAGGAAATATCTGTGATAAAACGTGCAGAACTTCCGCCAGCCTTGTTGGAAAGTAAGGTATGCAGAAAATGTGCTTATTTTGATCTTTGCTTTGTGTAACAGGAGGGGTTATGAAACAAAGTTTGTATATTTATAATAATGGAGATCTGAAGCGGAAAGATAATACGCTTCAATTTACCACATATGAAGGCGAAAAAAGGGATATTCCTATTGAGAGAATCTCTGATATTTATGTAATGTCAGAGATGACTTTTAACACAGCCTTTATAAATTATGTATCTCAATATGGAATTCCGATTCATTTTTTTAATTATTATAATTTCTATTCTGGCAGCTATTATCCACGGGAAAATTTACTGGCAGGACAGTTGTTGGTAAAACAGGTATCTCATTATACGGATTATAAAAAGAGAATGATATTAGCGCAAAAATTTATAGAAGCGGCGGCTGATAATATTTATCGAAATATGCGTTATTATAACGGGCGTGGTAAAAATGTGGAAGTATATATGCAACAGGTGGATATGCTACGAAAGACGATTCCAAAGACCTCTACAATAGAAGAACTGATGGGAGTAGAAGGAAATATTCGGAAGCAGTATTATGCGGCTTGGAATGTGATTATTAACCAGGAAATCCATTTTGAAAAAAGAGTTATGCATCCGCCGGATAATATGATCAACTCGTTAATATCATTTGTGAACACATTGATCTACACAAAAGTGTTAAGTGAAATTTATCGAACACAGCTAAATCCAACGATCAGTTATCTTCATGAACCTGGGACGCGGAGATTTTCTCTTAGCTTGGATATTGCAGAAATATTTAAACCATTGATTGGAGATCGATTGTGATTATTCCGGGGCTCTTTGAGCCACCTGTCCGGATTTTGAGAGCCACCATTCCGGAGAATGAGAGCCATATATTC
>NZ_JAJEPR010000047.1:0-19997 GCF_020686945.1 Fusicatenibacter faecihominis
AATAACCGTCGTCCGTGTACCAGCGCAGATTGGAAAAGCCGTTCTGCTTTGCATAGGTTTCAAGGATACGCTTCTGAGATGGAATTTGTCAAGGGGCTTTTCTGCAAAACACAATGTTTCTGAAAATAGCGTTCAAAATATATGCAGAGCCGTTAGTCCGCAAAGGATGCGAATTATCGGCTCAATGGTTTTCTTTTATTTGTAATCATTACTTTTCCAATTCCAGATATTCTTGTCCCATGAAGAAGATTTTCAATTCGTTTTGATCTACTTCTATCTCAAATTCTACACTACTATTTCCCTGTGTAACACAGATTATATCCGAGTAAGAAAAACTATAATATGCGTCACCGCAGGATAGACCCGAATCGGGCATATCTTTACTCACAGCAAGTTCCCCGTTTTCTTGAAAGGTAAATATCTCCTCAGCATTTGCATCCTTCCATGTGCCAATAATATCTTTTTCGTTCTGAATGCGATTTACTTTACCAACACATACAATGGCAAGTATAACTGCACCAACAGTCAAAGCAATGCCTGCAACTCTCTTTACCAGTTTCTTTTTACGCAATTTCTATTACCTCTGTTTCAGTTGCTTTGTTAGATTGAATGATTACATATTGCTCAATTTCAGTTCCTCTACAATTTCCACCTTTGATACGCTTCTAACAGCAAACAGCATAGCGATACATACCATAGCGCCGACAGCCATAACTGCAAGAGCATAAATACCGCCGTTCATATAAAAAGCAAATGGTGTCATACCCGACGATATGAAGTAGTAGATAGCACAATGAATCAAAAAGCTCACAGGCAACGCAAGAACCAATGCTTTTACGCCGTACAAAACAGCTTCGAGCAATAGCGTACATTTTAATCCTTTGGCAGTCATACCAACAGAACGCAGAACAGCAAATTCGCTTCTTCTCAAATGAATCGTATTCGAGATAGTGTTACAAACATTCAAGCTGATAATAACCGTCATCAGGATCGAGAACAGGCAGATTACCAGTTTTGCAATCGTATATACCTGTCTGGAATTATTCGTTGCGGCTGCAATGTCCACAGTTTGCGGAAATCCTCTGTCAGCCAGACATTCCATTGCTTCTTTATGCTGTGCTGTCTGTATTCTCATTTCCACATAGGCGTTATCATCTATCAGCAAGTTAAAATAACTTAAAGGCACGATGAGGACAGCTCGATCTCTCACAAACATGGATTGGATATTTGCATTTTCTTCTGAAACGATTTCTTCCACGATAATCGGCAAGGCATCCTCGGATGCCCCCAGCGGAATGATTTCTGTTCCCGGTTCAATAAGAAACGGTGAGCCTGCAATTACCCGATTTTGTGCCGAATTATAGTATCCCATAGTCTGATTGAGCAAAATTCCATGATTGAAATTTGTCACATCCAGACTGAATCCATTTTCATCGCAAAAAGAGACAAAATGTTCTTCGTCCAATCCTACGACATATACCTCTGCTTTCGTACCATTGATAAAATATCCTTGCATATCAGGATTGATTTGTTCCTGCGAAAATTCAGCGGTCATATATCGCTGAAAAGAATAGGAAACATCCGCAGTGATATTTTCATCCGATAATGCCCCGATTGCGACAGGAATATCTTTGTATTGAATCATCGAAATCACATCAGTATAACAGGAACCGTCCTCCTTCATATCCAAGGATGTCTGATAAAGCATAAAATCAGAGAAACTATATAAGGAAAGGGCAATTACCACCGACAAGAAAATAGAGCCGGTAATCGCTCGGAAGCGTTTTGGATTACGCTTAATATTTTTTGCTGCTAACGAACCATAAATGCCAAAAACCAAAGAAACGATTTTTCCGTCACGGAATTTCTTTCTTGATACCGCATTGTTAGACTGGCGGATCGCTTCAATAACTGTAATTTTAGCTGCTTGCTTCACAGGCTTTCTACTTCCGAAGTACAAAGAAGCAATGCCGGATAATCCGCTGACGAGCAGGATCAATCCGTTTACCTTCAAGGACAGTTCTACGATGCCAAAAGTGAATGTTTCTCCAAAAGCTGCCCTGACCACACTTAATAACAGAGCAGATAGCAGGATACCAACAACCAATCCAAAGGGTATGCTCACCACTCCCAAAAGGAAGGCTTCTAAATATACGCTAAGGCGTTTTTGCCCTTTTGTGGCTCCAATACTGGATAGCATTCCCATCTGCTTAATTCGTTCCTGTAAGGAAATGGAGAGGGCGTTGCTGATCATTGAAGCAGATGCAGCCATCAAAAGACAAACGACCATGACCACCAAAGCAATCAGTTTTGCAGCTCCTTTACCCCCGGTAATTCCATGATAGACTAACAATTCCGAATGAAACTTTGCTACATGACTGTCTACTGCCGCAGCCACTTCTTCGGCTTCTGTATAGATCGAATTGGATAAATTCTTTGCCTTGACATACGCAGCAAAATCGGATGCCGTTTTGTCAACACCTGCAAAGGCATTATAGTTTGCTGCGATTTTTGAGTCATTCACATCTGACAGAATACCAACAACTACATACGCTTTCTCTTTTGTTGGAACGAAGCTTTCTTCTTCGCCCCTATAATTTGTCAGCCCGGAAAGCTGGGCATTATATTCATCCCAAATTCTTGAACCAAGAGTTAAAGAAATCGTATCTCCAATCTCTGTATTCATGTTGTTTTTCTTCAAAAAAGATTCTGAAATAACAATCTCATTTTCATCTTGCGGGAAACGCCCTGCAAGCAAATACTGATTTAACGAAAATCTTTGGGTAAAGTTCTCGTCAATCTCGCCAACGGAGAGCATTGTACTGTTGGATTTCTCCCCGTAAAAACTGTTTCCGGCAAAGCGGAGAAGCGAAACTTCGCCTACATTGTTTTGACTATATAGCTCTTGAACCTGCTCCCAAGTCAAATCCTCCATGTAGTAGTCATAATCGCCACCATACACTTTTTCTTTCTCTTTCAAAAAATCAACCAACGACCATCCCCCACAGAGAATAGCGGTTATCATACTGATTGACAAAAGAATGGTTAAAAGTGTGAGTAGGGTACGCTTTTTATTCGACAACAGATTCCTGAGTGTAAGCATGAAAATCATATTCATCAGCGTATCACCTCATCCCTCACAAGTCTGCCATCCTGAATTTCCAGAATACGGTCTGCCTGCATTGCGATTTCACGGTCATGGGTAATCAGGATCATTGTCTGGCGATAGACTTCATTGGATTCACGCAGAAGTTTCATAATATCCCTTGTGTTCTCCGTGTCCAGATTTCCCGTTGGCTCATCCGCAAGGATAATCGCAGGTGCGTTAATCAACGCTCGTCCGATTGCCACTCTTTGTTGTTGACCGCCGGATAACTGACTTGGCAGGTGCTTTCTACGCTTTACCAGTTTGAGTGTGGATAGCAGTTCTTTCAAACGCTCCTGATTGATTTTACGCCCATCCAATCGAATCGGCAGCGTGATATTTTCCTCGACAGTCAAAACCGGGATCAGATTATAAAACTGATAGACAAGCCCAACCTGCCTTCTTCTGAATACAGCCAATTCATCTTCATTTTGCTCATAAACATCCTGTCCATCCACAAATACTTTTCCCGAAGTCGGTCTGTCAACACCACCTAAAATGTGCAACAGGGTAGACTTGCCAGACCCAGATGCTCCAATGATTGCAACAAACTCTCCTTTATCGACGGAAAAAGAAACATCTGACAAAGCATGGACAGGAGCATTGTCCATTTCATAGGTTTTGCAGATATTCTCTACTCTTAATATCTCCATAAAAAGTTCCTCCATATATTTTTGCAATTCAGTATAGCAAAGCCAAGTGACTGCTTCATTACTTTTTCATTACAAAAATGTCACTTAAAAAGGGGCTGCATTAAGCAGTCCCCCGATAAAAGCAGATTTCAAATTTTGCACCGCCTGACTCCCGATTTTTCGCTTGGATGACACCACCCTGATTGACAATGATCGTCTTTGCCAGAGCCAACCCCAAACCGGCATTACCGATTGTAGAGCCACTTCCTTGATAAAATCGGTCAAATAAATGGGGGATGTCTTTTTCCTGAAAACCTGTTCCGCTATCCTCTATAATGATCTGTGTCAAAAGAGGTCTTTCTATTGCCTTGATTTCGATAGTGCTGCCCTCTGGTGAATGTTCGATACAGTTTTTGATTACATTCCCCAAGGCTTCAGCAGTCCAATCAGTATCAAGAGATAGTTTTAATTCTGCCGGAATCACTTGCGTGATTGTCTGCATTTTTAATTCTGCCGCAATCTCCAGAGGACGAATTGCTTTTTCTACCACATCTTTTAAGTATACCGCCTGTGGCTTTAGAGTAATCGTTCCTGCATCCAGCTTGGATATTTTCAGAAGTGTGGCTATCAGCCACTCCATTCTTGATAAGAGCATAGTCTGTTCGCGGATCAGCTCATACCTTTCTTCGTCAGTCAGTTCCTCATTACACAGAGAAGCATTTAAGATATTCAGCGATGTCAAAGGTGTTTTTAATTGATGTGAAATATCGGCTAAAGCATTTGCCAAATTACCTTTCTCCATTTTCAGAGCTTCTGCCTGTTCAATAAGCCGTCTTGTCATCTTGGATATTTCATCATGTAAAACAGATAACTCACCTTCTTGAAACTGCCCAAAAGAAATTTTTTCATCTCCATGTAACAGCCTATCAATATGCAAACTAAAATCAGCAATTTTCTTGTATCTCTGATATGTGAAAAAGAGGGAAACTGCACTGGATGAAATGATAGCCGACAGAACAATCCACACAGCTTTGCTATCAACGATAATGCCAATGCCGCCCCAAAATAGAATAAGAATACTGCTGACAACAATTTGCCTTTTAACTTCTTTATTTCTGATAAAGTCCATATCAACCCACCTTATAGCCAAGCCCACGAACGGTAATTATGATTTCCGGCTCCTGCGGATTGGTTTCAATTTTGTCACGTAGCCTTTTCATATAGACAGTCAATGTATTATCATTGATAAACTCCCCAGTAGTGTCCCATAAAAGCTCCAACAATCTTCTGCGAGAAAGGACAATACCTTTGTTACGCAAAAAGACTAACAGCAACTTATATTCCATAGCAGACAACAAAATCTCTTTCCCATTCTTTGATACGGTTGCTTGATTTGTGTCCACAACTAAGTCGAGGTAACTGATAATGTTTTGTGTGTTCTTAGTTCTCCTTAATACGCTGTTGATCCTTGAAAGCAGTTCTCTTGGTCTGAACGGTTTGCTGATATAATCGTCAGCCCCCATATCTAACCCAGCCACAACACTATATTCATCATCAGAAGCCGTTAA
Organism: Fusicatenibacter faecihominis; assembly: GCF_020686945.1. NCBI lineage: Bacteria > Bacillati > Bacillota > Clostridia > Lachnospirales > Lachnospiraceae > Fusicatenibacter > Fusicatenibacter faecihominis. Next base: position 5,346 of record NZ_JAJEPR010000047.1, read on the forward strand.
GAAAATAACTGGCATAGTTCCTCTTTCTTTAATTGCAGAACAAACAGAAAAACCATTTCCGTTTGATAATTGAATGTCCACCAAGGCTATATCGTATTGGTCGCTATCCAATTTTTCTATTGCTTCTTTTTGACCGGGAGCATTTTCGATTTTGAACCCTTCATTTCCTAAATAGTCTGATAATGAGGATACGATACTTTGGTCATCCTCCACTAATAACAATTTACTCATCGTGTGTTCTCCTTGTTGTCAGCTATAAATTCATTTTTATTTTGTTTATATCTTCCATCAGCCGGCTTTTGGGCATCTTGGGGAATTAGCCATGCACGAGGTAGCCGAACAATTCCATCAATGCGATTCTCCTCACACAGCTTTTGAACACGACGCACCGATATTCCCCAAAGTTTAGCCGCATCCTGTACTGTCATGTATTCAAACATAGTTTACCTCCGCATCAAATAGTTATATATATTATATACGCACAAACGAACAATATCAATGGGCTGTTTGTAAACACTTAAACACTAACTGTGTACGAATTAACTCGGCGCTAACAATTTCCGTCATCCTGTTTCGGATATTATTTATTTTTCCACCCAACCCATTCTGTCCGGGCAGCTACCTTTAATTTTTTGTTACGCCTCCTCTGCTGCGAGCAACTCTACCAAAACCGAAGGACCATATTTTCAGACTGCCGAGCGACCTCGACTGGTGCCAAACGATTTTGCTGAGGCGATAGAAAATAGAATTGCAATGTACTATAATAAAGGTGTGAAATTTTCCCTCGCTTCTGTAAGATTGTCCGCCAGATCCATAGTACATAGGTGAGGAGGTGGATACCTTGTTAGAGGATGTGAAGATCATTGAACTGTTCTTTGCTCGTACTGAGCAGGCAATAGCTGAACTTGCTGCAAAATACGGTTCAACTTGCAAAAGAATTGCAAACAACATTTTGAAATGCGAACCCGACGCAGAAGAATGTGTAAATGATACATACCTTGCTGCGTGGAATGCAATTCCTCCAGAAAGACCTGACCCACTCAGAACCTATATTTTTCGTATTACCCGCAATATCGCTACCGCAAAATACCACGCAAATACTGCACTAAAGCGAAACAGTTACTATGATGTTGCACTTGATGAGTTGGAAGAGTGCCTAACTTCTGCATCTACTATTGAACAGGAAGTGGATGCAAAGGAGCTGTCACAGGAAATTGATCGTTTCCTTGACAGCTTGGATCAGGAAAGCAGGGTTATGTTTGTAGCAAGGTATTGGTACTCAGATAGCATTACAGAAATTGCAAAGAGGCTTCGTACAACAAATAACAATGTGTCTGTTCGCCTTTCCCGAATCAGAAGCAAACTTAAAAATCATTTACAGAAAGCGGGGTATGATTTATGACACGAAAGAACATCTCTGACGCCGTTGGTGGCATTGGTAGCCGTCATATCGAAGAAACGGCGAGTTATCAGGCAAAGAAACAAAAAAGCATTTGGCTGAAATTTGGGGCAATTGCTGCGTGTCTCTGTCTAATCGTGGTGGGAGTGTTTAGTATGGGATTATTCGGCAAAAGTACAGAAACAGCTACATTAGGTGATGGAACTACCATATCTTTCACTAAAGCAGATACGGTAGCCTCTGCTCTGAGTTTGAACTTGCAAGCACGAGCATTGACCAAAGATGAGGTTCAGACTATTTTCGGTGATCTTCCGATTTCCGGAGATGCCCTCTTTACCTTGGACGATGTAGCATTTGTTGGCTTTGATGGTCATTACAGCGATATGAAATTTGTTGTTTCGCTGTCTGGGAACAATCTTATGGATACTACCGTAATTGGCAAGGGAAATGTATCTATGGTTGGAGATACGCCAGTTAAAGCTGGCTACTTCGTTACAAATGCAAACAGCGAAGGAATTAAGACTGTGATCTATTACGCCTATATCACATTTGATAACTATTCCATCTATATCGAAAATGCAGGCGGAGAAAGTGAAAGAGAGGCTGTTCGAGCGGAACTGATGGCAGCACTTGATAAGTTGTTGGAAAACTCTTTTGATTTTAAGTGATAGAATTCGATTAAATATTGCAAGCACCGGTATGGAAAACCCATACCGGTGCTTATTTTACGCTTGACGTATAGGGATTATCTCCATCCCCCTATGTCACAGACTTCACCTGAAGTTTCAACCTCCAGCACTTTTAACGTTCCATATCTCTGTTTTTCATCTTACGCTCAAGCCGCTCCGATCGCCGCCTTTGCCGCAGTTCTCGATCCATTGTCTTTTCCTGTGCATATTCGTCAAGATAGCCAGACACATCCCGTAGGCCACTCTCCATCAACCACCAACTGAACTTGTCGCCATAAGCCGCTTCAATGCGTTGGGCTGCTGCTTTCTCTCTGTCAGGTCGAAGTGCCTTCCGCTCCAGATAAAGCTGCAAGGAATCAAAGCCGGAAGCTTGCTCTTTCAGCTCGGCATACTCAGACAATGCAGCCTCCAGCTCTCCGGCATACTTATTCTCCTGCGCCTCAAGCCGTTTGAGATTATCTTCATAGCGGTCAATCTGGCGCTGGAAGATATCGCTTGTGGCGTCCTCTGGGTATTCCAGAGAATGAAGCAGCATAGCCTTTTCGCTTTTTAGCTCCTCTAACTTTTCCGTCAACTCGGCTATTTTGGAGGCAAGCTCACGGTGCCTGACAAAGTGGATCGCAGGAAGGGATTTCTTTTCAGCCAGTAGGGACTTCCGTTCTTTGGTTGTTTCCTTTATCTGCTGCACAAGGGAGCGGTACTGTGCCAGATTTGGCTTCAGAATATTCAAGGCACCGGTCATCTGTTTCTTGCTGCTGCGGATATGCCCTAACTGATAGCAGAAGATCAGCATATTTTCCCGCAGCTTTTCCAACGCTTCTGCAATAGCGGGCAGCGTGTTCTTCACCGCCTCCGTAATTTTCTTGAACTGCGCCTTCAGTTCCCGCAGGAGCCTGTTGTCCGCCTTGATCTGACGGTTGAGTTCGCACCTGTCGGACACGATACCTTTCTGTTCCAAAGCACGGGCAATCACGCCCTCGTGGATGGTGGGCTGCTCGTCAATGCCTCGCTCGACAAAGCTGCGGTGGTCGATGCGCTCCTCATGACCGTATCGCTCCAAATATTTGTTTGTCACATCTGCCCATGCTTTGCGCCAGATAAGGAGCTGTTCCTCGCTGTTCCAGCGTTCAGAAATGGGATTCTGTCTCCCGTATTTGGTGCTTTTGGGATACTTGCTGGCACGCTCATATCCATGTTCCTCAGCTGCGGATGGTGTCATATACACTTTCTTCCTGCCTACCTTGTACTGGTACTGTTTCTCCCATCCGTCAGCCTGTGCAGCCTTAAACTCGGCAGCGGTAAAGCCCCGTTCCTCACCGTCACGGCTGCAGAGATATTCCTTCTCCGTTTTGTATTGCCATTTGCCGCTTTCATCAAGCGGGCGCACCGTCAAGAGAATGTGGGCATGTGGATTATGACCCGGTGGATCAGGATCGTGGATTGCCAGATCGGCGCACATCCCGTCTGCGACAAATTGGTTTTGTACGAAGTCCGTCAACAGCGTCTGCCATTGCTCTAGGGACAACTCTATGGGCAGGGCTACCACAAACTCACGGGCTAAGCGGCTGTCCTTGGTTTTCTCGTTTTCCTCCACGGCGTTCCAGAGAACCTCTCGGTCTTGCCATGCGGGTGGGGCCATGTCCGGCAGGAATACCTCCTGCCACACAAGCCCCTGCTTTCGGGTGTAATCGTGCTGTACTCCGTCATAGTCATTGAGGATGTGGGAGCAGCTGAGATAAGCGGAGGCTGCACAGGCGGAGCGTCCGGCTCCCCGGCTGACCACCTTTGCCTCCAAGTGGTAAATTGCCATTTGCGTTCACCTCGATTCGTATTTTGTGAGGGGGTGGTAAAACGCCACCCCTTGGTTTCTGTTTCTCTTTGCAAAGAGAAAATGGGCTGCATTGCTGCCCATATCTGCGATAAAGCTGCCGGTGGCAGGTTTTCGCAGGCAGGAGGCGGGCAGAGTATCTGCCGGATTGGTGCGACAAGCAGCAATCTCTGCATCAGCAGAAGCGCCGACTGCACAGGGAATGCTGACTTGCGGCATTTCCTGCCCTCTCTGGAGAAGTGTCCGATGGACAGTTCGTGAAGAGCGCACGAGCCCGACCAACGGAAGGGATACCACCGCCTGCTTCGCAGGTGGTGAGTAAGTGCGCCCTTCGGGATAAAAAAGGAAGGGACGCCCCGGTTGCCCGGAACGCCCCTCGCAGATTAGTGTAGCTTCTCATATAACAAGTCCTCTAATTTTTCAAGCTCCATTTGCTGAGCCTCTGGAAATACTTTCTCCAAAACAGCGCCCTCCTGAATCAAGCGTCTGGTACGGGCCTTTCGCTCTTTCGCCCGATCCCGCATTTGTGCCTCCTCCAATCGGTGCTTGGCCTGCAATTCTTCCTTGGTCATGATCTTTTTATTTGCCATATCTGGCTCCTTTCTGCCGCTGGGCGGCTTCGTGATAGTAAAAAGCAGGGAACTGGTATCACACAGATACCAACTCCCTGCAGAACTGATGGTAAATTGTTTTCCTCATTCTGAGAATTGCCAATTTGGTAGCAAAGACGGATTGTATTGCCACCAACATAGTAGTAAAATCAAGAAAAGTAATTTCAAAAGCCGTCTGCAAAATCCAGCGCAGCTGAAATGTCCTCCTCGGTTTCCTCCGAAACAAGAGCAGCGGCAGGCTGTGCGCTCTGCATAAGCTGTAGGATACCGCCAAGGCTTACCGGCGTACAGCTCTGCAAGCTGCGTGAGATGGTATCCTCGATCCGGCTGAGGAAAGCGTCCTCCTTCTCCCGTGTTTCCAGATAGGGATCATCGGCAAGCTGCTTGCTACGGTCAAAGTAAGCGTTGACCGCCGAAACGACTGCCTTGCTGACTGAACGATATTCTCGCCTGTCAAGGCTCTGCAAATGCTCCCACGCCCTGCGGTCTGCTTCGTTCTCCAGATTCAGCCGAAGTGTTGTTGTGTAGATTTGCTTCATACAAGATCGCCTTTCTTTTGCATTTTCTGTGCAGACAGCAGCTCATAGCCCTTGGCTGTGGCGCAGATGTCATCATTGATCATCACCCGGCTGGCATCATATTCTCCGAAATTCTTCACCATGCAGCTTCCACCGCCGACAACATAGAGCCTCATCAGTTCCGGGTCATACTCATGCTCACGCAGTCTGCGGAAGATGCCTGCGGTGTAATCCCTCGCTGTGTTCTGGATAGCAGTTAGGTAGCGTTCGCTGATGTCTGCCGTCCCAAAGCGAATCACACGCTCCAGAATCGTATCATCTACCGATGCGCCAAACTGCCGCATGAGATTTTCCCGGACAGCAATCATGCACTGGTTTGTCCCGTACTTCTCCGTGAAGCACTTCTGAGATAGCGGACGGCGCTCGTTGATATACATGACATTCATCGTTCCGTTGCCAATGTCGCAAAGCATATTGATGCCCTTGAATCCCCGCAGTCTGTCCGCCACAGCGGAGAAGCCCTGCGGGAAGATGTCCGCTCCGGCAAACTCCACATGATAGCTGACACCACGGAAAATGAAATCCGCCATTTCATTCTGCAACAGGTACGCCTTGAAGCTATCCTTCTGTTCGCTGACCCAAGTAAGAGGGAGCCCCGCCGCCAAATGCACACGGGCAGAGGTCTGCTTGCGGATATTCAGCTCTCTTGCAATGGCAGCAAGGGTCAGAATATAGTAGTCACCGTCTGTCATTTTGTCAGAGATAAACTCCTTGTGACCTTCGCCCACGGTGTAATAGCTGCCGTTGTAGACAAGCAGATTGCTTTTGAAGGTCGGCTCCTTGTCAGAGATGATCACGCCCGTAGGAAAGCAGCAATGTGCAGTCTTGATATTCCCATAGCCGTGGTCGATGCCGATGATTATAGGGTTATTGTTCATATAGTTCATAGTTTGTCCTTTCTGCCGCTGTGCGGCCTTGAAAATAGATTGTTTGTGTACGGCTCTGTACGGTAAACGCCAGTGCTGTACGCCGCTGTACACCGATTGGTCTTTGGATTTTGCGTTTGCTTTGTCAAATCGCTGTTTATACCGCAAGAAAATGCGGTAATCGCAGCACATTGCACATAAAGAACGCTGATTTTGCGGTAAAATAGCTTTTTGAAAACGGAGTTGAGAACTGCCGTACATCGTGTACGGCATGTACGGCAGTTTTGAAGTCCAGTTCTCATATTTAATAAGGAAGCAAGTTCATCGCCTCCACTCCGATAAATCCACGCACCCGCTTTCCGGCTGCGTACACATTGTTGGTAGCCTCCACATTATAAAGCCGTTCATTCTGGGCCAGCTCTGAGCTGATACGATTTGCTGACATAGGCTTTTGTGCGTTGTCCTCGCACCAGCGGAGATAGGCTTCATAGATAGCCTTGGAGCTGGCTTCGCTGTCGGCCTTAAAGCGGATATAGCCCTCGGATTGCAAAAACTCGATCACATTGTTGCTGCTGCGCTTTACTGTCTCCATATTTTCTTTGGCTCTATCGCTGATGGTGAACTGATACTCGTTCCCAATCAACCGCCGCAGACCCTCCAGACACCACAAAAAGATGCCCTCACGCTCCTGTGTCAGCTTATCCACCAGAAATGGATCATCGGCTCGTCCTGCTGGCCTGTCCTTGGTGGTCAACACGATCTGCCTGCGGAAGAAGCCGTCTGACTTGTCGTGCAAAGCGGTTAAAGCGCCGTTGCCGAAGCAAAGAAAGCGGACATAAAGCTGGCTCTGATAGCTTTGAACACCCTTGCGTTCCATATCCATCTTGCACTCTGAGGTCACGATGGATTTGATATAGTTGGTCTTGGGCAGGGCACTCATATCCATATCGTCATCCACCATCAGCAGCTTGTTTTCCAGGTCTGCACGGCTGAAACGGTTGTTCTCTACCTTCTGGATGCTGGTGGTATTCATGTTATCTCCCAGCATGGAGCGCATTACAAGTCCGATTCGACTCTTTCCTTCGCCGCCCTTACCAATCATCAGGAGCATTTTCTGCCCCTTTGTGGTAGGCAATAGGCAGTAGCCCATATACTCCTGCAAGGTGGGAATGTCCTCCGGGACAAGCAGCTCGGATAAAAATTGCAGCCAGCGCACAGGCGGCGGTGCATCGGGGAGATAGGCCACACTCAGACGGTTGTTGCAATAGCTTTTGTCCTCGGTGAAACGCCCATCCAGAAAGAGTGTCCCGTTTGCCACATGGATACGGTCAGTCTCGATGGGCAGGGGCGGCGAATAGGCTTGCAGCTTGATACTGGCCAGCAGATTTGCCACCACCTTGGAAAGCCCGGAGGTCAGACAGCCGGAGATCTCCTCCAGAATGAGATTGCCGATTTGCGCCTCGTCCTCAATCAGTCCATCCACTGTGAACAGCCTTCCTCTGACACATTTCATGGGATGCTTTTTTAAGAACTGCTGACAAAACAGCACTTCGTTGATGCGTTTTCCATCATACCAATCGGGAATGCTTTCTTCAGGCGGCATAACCATTGGGGTATTCAATTCGTCCATAGGTTTCCTCCTTTCGCAGTTGTTCCAGACGCTCCTTTAGTGCTATGATTTCACCATCCGTCATCCAGTCCTGTACAATTTCCCGACGCTCATAGCTGTCACCAAAGGTGAGAATGTTCAGTTCATATTCAATCTGACTGAGCTTGTGGCAGGCTTCCACGAATAAATCATGGACTGGCTCATCCGGCGTTTGCGGCGCATAGTATGCTTTCCATTCCTCCAAGCAACGGTAATAGTCCGATAAAACAGAAAAGCACAGACGCTCGTTTTCTTTGAGCTTCTGTGCTTCTGTTCGGATACGCTTTGCATTGAGTGCCGCTGCGCTGGGCGGCTTGTCCGGGTCAAGATGAAAGTCTATCACCAGCTTCATGGCTGCGTCGTAGGGCTTGAGATCAAACAACCTTGCAGTGAAGTCAATGACATCTCCATGCTCTCCGCAGGTAAAGCAATAATAATGGTCGTTTGCCACATACAAGCTGGGGTGTCTGTCATTGTGAAAGGGGCAGAGCGCCTTGCCGTGCCGGTTGACCTCAAGGCCATACGCCTGTGCCGCTTCCCGCAGGCTGACGTTGTTTTTTACGGTTTCGAATAAATTCATGTGTCCTCCTTTGCGTAGAAAAAGCGGCTTGCCCTGATATAAGGCAAACCGCTTCCTCAAAATTTATTGTTTTATTGGAAATATTAAGCCGGAGAGGTAACTGTCTCCGCTGCCAGTTTTTCCTTCCTGTTCGCTGCATTGCGAACCCGCTGGCCTTTGATATGCCCCTCATATCGGCACTCATCACTGCAATACTTGACATTGCTTCTTGTGGTGGAAAAGGTCTTACCGCAGTTTTCACAAGTGCAGTCACGCCGCCTGTTTTCTGCCGCTTCCTGCCGGTAGAACTTCGCCCGGCAATTCGGTCCGCAGAACATAGCAGCCGAGCTTTTGGATTCAAATCCCTGACCGCAGCACTTACAGGTTAGCTGAAAAGGCTGCCCAACGGTGTGCTTCCCGGCCTTAATCAACTGATAGCGCTCCCGGCTTTTGATGCGATGCTGGCGTAGCTGCTCCTGCCGCTTGATTTCCTCTGCTGTCAGCTCCGGGGCAGGAAGTTCAAACTTTCCGATGAATTTCAGGAAGATTTCTACCTCCTGCGTTCTGTCCCCGTCGATGCGCTCCGGGGCATGAACGATGATTTTATCAATAAATTCATTGATCATCGGTGTAGTCAGCTCGGAGAAATCGGTGTACTTTTCTGCCAAAGCAAGGAACTGCTCTACACGGGCAGTATCTTCCTCATAGCTCGTCAGGCTTTCCTCCGTTTCTGCAATCTGTGCGGAAAGGTTTTTCTGTTCGACTTCGTACTCAGCAAGCAGGCTGTCAAAGCGTTCCTCAGAAATTCGGCCTACGGCAAAGGATTCATAGAGCTTTTTAATGATCGTATCCAGCTCACTGTGGCGCTTACGGTCTTTGTTCAGCTTTCGTTTGGCATCTTTGGCCGCCTCCACCTGCCTGACCTGTGAAGCGGCTCGTATCTTCTCGGTGAATTTTTCCCGATCTGCTATGGCAAGCTGGCTGACAGTGCGGATTGTCTCTAAAATAAGGATACGCAGCGACTTAGTGGTAATATAGTGCCCGCAGCAGTCCTTTCCATGCTTCTGATGTGCCAGTGTATAAGAGGAGCAGTCAAAGAAATCCGACGGATACGGAGTGCCTTCTGTACCGCCTCTGGAACGATGATTATACATCTTTGCGCCGCAGTCCGCACAGTATAAAAGCCCGGTCAGGGGATTGGCTTCGCCTATGGTATCAATACGCCGTGGCGTTTTCCGCAGTTGCTGAGCAAGCTCCCATGTTTCCGGCTCGATAATGGCCTCATGGGTGTTCTCGAAGATCAGCCAGTCCTCCTTGGGATTAGGAATAGAGGTCTTGTCCTTATATGACAGCTTGTGGGAACGGAAATTGACCGTATGCCCCATATACTCAGGCTTAGACAATATCTGCCCCACAATATAGCCGCTCCAGTTATAAGGATATGCGAACTCGGTCTTACTTTTCCAAACGCCAATGCCTTTCCTTGCAAAATAGACCGCCGGAGCTTCTACCTTATCTTCAAAAAGGATTCTGGCAATGTCATAGGGGCCTTTTCCCTCGATGGTCAGACGGAAGATGCGCCGCACAACGGCGGCGGCCTCCTCGTCAATCAACCAATGGTGCTTGTCGTTCGGGTCTTTCTTATAGCCGTAGATGGCACTGTTGGTGGTAGGCTTGCCTGATTCCCCCTTCACACGGATAGCGGTTTTCTGCTTGCGGCTCAGATCACGCAAGTACCACTCGTTCATGATGTTGAGGAACGGAGCAAATTCATTGCTGTTCTGGTCGTTGCTGTCCACGCTGTTGGCGATGGCAATAAAATGAATGCCATGCTGACGGAACATAACCTCCGTGTAAAAGCCGGTCTGCAAGTAGTCACGTCCGATTCGGGACATATCCTTTACGATCACACGAGCCACCTTGCCAGCTTCAATGTCTGCCACCAGCTTTTTCCATGCCGGTCTTTCAAATGTGCCGCCTGAGAATCCGTCGTCCGTGTAATGGGCAAAGTTTGTGTACCCCTGCTGTGCGCAATAGCCCTCCAAGTATTTCTTTTGATTCACAATGGAGTTGCTATCCCCAATCTGGTCATCGTCACGGGAAAGTCGTTCGTATAAGGCGGTGATCTTGTCCTCAGTCTGAATGATGCTCATGATGCGCTCCTTTCAGACTGACGGCTCATTTGTGGTACACCAATTATATCACAAGTTCCGTCGTTTGTAACTACTTCGTTGCGTATCATTCGTAAAATTTTATCCTCCATTGTCTCTTTCCCACTTTCACTGAAAGCGACTCTCACCTTGTAGGTGGTGCCGCCAATACGTCTTATCATATACTGTGCCTGTTTGTTTTTATCCATAGCGTTCCTCCTTGAAAAATTCATGTTCGTTTGATATACTAATGGTGGTTCCGACTGATGTAAGTCGGTGGCATCTTGTGTCATGTTTCATAAAGCTACCGCAACTTGCGTCCTCCTTTCTCTTGATACGGGTTGAAAAAGTAACCTAAATAACCGCTTATCAGATTACCCTCTCACTAATAGGAGAAATCCGGGGTGTAAATCGGAACTGTTTTTGAAAGAAATTCAAAAAATTTTCGGAGGTGAGGTCATGACAGATGAAAATAGAACATTTCTCCTGTTCCCGGATGACGGTGATGACCTAACCGAATGGGATGAAGCCTCCGATCTGACGATACAAAACGAGCAGTTAGAGGAAATCCTCTCCGAAGAACGAGCCTTAGAGCTGGAAAGAGAGCTGGAGCAGGACGAAAACCCAAGGGACTACACCGTAGAACTGGAGGACGAAGAGGAAGAAGCTGCTCCTGTCAGCGAAAAACGCTTAAAGCGCCAGATACGGGCAGAGGCGTTGGCACGGCTGGAGGATGCTGCAAGAACAGAGGACGACTTTCGATACGTTGTCAGCGAATGGGACAGGTTGGATCGGAATCGGGAACGACGGGAGCGTGACCATGAAAATCTCCGGGGAGATGTTCCGTTAGAATACATGGCAGTTCCCAATCCGAAGATGATTCCGCTGTATTTGAATCTGCCACGATACCGCCAGCTTGCCAGCGGCAATTTTCTGGATATCATTTTTTCTTGCCCCTATGAACTGCATGAGTTGGTTGCAAGCTCATTTATTTCTGAGCTGATACGCAGCCTTACCATTGATCAGAAGGAAGTGCTGTATTACCTGTCCATCCGGCAGTACAGCACCATACAGGTGGGTATGATACGGGGACAGACAGACCGAAACATTAGAAAGCTCCGAAAGAATATCCACAAGAAGCTGCAAAGAGCGGTTTATGATTACCTTTTGGAAAAACAGAACGACTGTGGAAGCCTAACGCTGCGGGAACGGCAGTTCTTAGAGGAATATGGGCTTTTGCTGAAAGCCTATGGCAAGGACGCCGTTATCCTCCGGGAGAACAAATCAAAGCCGAGGAAAAAGAAAGCTGCCCTTGGCAGCAGCAAGGACAGCGAATGATCTGATTGAATTTGATAAGCAGATGACCGAAAGGAAGGATTTGCGTTATGAATACATTTTTTGAGCAATCCCGTTCCCATTGGGTGCGGTATGAACGCTATGAAATCAAAACAGGCAAGGACGGGAAGAAATACATCACCCCGGCAAAGGATGCCAGGCCGGATGTCTATAACCCACTCAAGGAAGCCCCGGACATTGTGCTGGATGCTCTGAATGTGGGGATGCTGATGATGAACGGCAAGAAAAGCTCTGAGCCAGAGGTAGAAAAGGCAATCTTGGAATTTATTACCCACTATGGGCTGCTGGGCCTGATGACGGCCCTGCCCACCACGCCGTCCTTTATGGATTATGAGGCGGTATATCTGCCAAAGAACCATTTTATCAAGGAAGAAACGATGGAGACGGAGAAGTATCTGTCCCTGTTTTACCCCTTTGATAAGCTGGATGTGGTCAAGAACGGTGTGGAATCCAGTTGGAATGTGTCCAGCGACCGGGCAATGATTGCACTGACCATGACCTTTATGGACGAGCCGATGGCAAAGACCATGAGCTTCCAGCGGGCGTATGCAGAGCCTTACGATTGGGTGGCACAGCAACTCAAGGATTGGGCATTTAATATGCTGACCTCTTTCTTCTATTATAATGACTATGATTCCATGGAGGAAGAAAGCCGGAATATGCTGCGTAAGTCTATGGCTGCATTTGGCGGCATTGCACCCACCTATCATATAGAGCTGTTGGATAGGCCAACGATCTATTGGGATTTCCATTCCCTGCTGTTGGGGATTCAGATGATGTTCAGCTTCATGCTGGTGGACAGCACAAAGCCGTTGCGGATGTGCAAGCAGTGTCAGAAAGTGTTCCTGAGTAACCGGGCTAACTCCGCTTTTTGCAGTGCAAGGTGTAAAAATCAGTATAATGTTTATAAGAGCCGGGGAAAGAATAAATCAGAGGATGGTGATAATAATGCCTGAAAATCAGAACATAGAATGGAAAGCTAAGTGGAAGGATGACTATCTGGAATGGATTTGCGGCTTCGCCAATGCACAGGGCGGCAAGATTTATATTGGCTGTGACGATGATGGAAAAGTTATCGGCCTGCCCAATATCCGCAAGCTGCTGGAGGATGTTCCAAACAAAATCCGAAATGCCATGAGCATCGTGGTGGATGTCAATCAGCTGGAGCGTGACGGGAAAGAATATCTGGAAATCGTTGTTCCACCATATCCCGTTGCCATAAACTGCAAAGGTGTCTATTATTATAGAAGCGGCAGCACCATGCAGACCCTTTCTGGCCCAGAACTGGAGAGCTTCATTCTACGCAAACGTGGTGCTTCGTGGGATAATATGCCCTTGCCGGGATTTACGTTGGATGATATTGATGATGAGTTGGTCAAGAGATTCAAGACCCTTGCCGCCAAGAAGGGCCGGATCGACCAAAGCGTTTTAGACGAGGACAAAGCGGATTTAATGGAAAAGCTGCGTCTGACCAATGCCGGGTATTATACCAACGCAGCGATGCTGCTGTTCTGCAAAGACCCTGACCGCTGGCAGCTGGGCGCATACACAAAAATCGGCTTTTTCGAGAATGATGCCGATCTCCGTTATCAGGATGAAATTCACGGCTCCTTGTTGGAACAGATTGACAAGATCATTGAAGTCATCCATCTGAAATATATGAAAGCGAAAATCACTTACGAAGGGATGCAGCGCATTGAGCGTTATTTTGTTCCCGACGCTGCCCTGCGTGAAGCCCTTCTTAACGCTCTATGCCACAAGCAATATGAAAGCGGCGTTCCGATTCAGATCAGCGTGTATGAGGATAAGCTGTATATCGCTAACTGTGGTAGGCTTCCAGACAACTGGACGGCAGACAGCCTGATGTCCAAACACGCATCCCGCCCTTACAACACGGCGATTGCGAATGTGTATTATTTGGCCGGCTTCATCGAGAGCTGGGGACGTGGTATTGAGAAAATCTGTCAGGCTTGCAAGGAAGATGGAAGCCCGCTTCCTGCGTACACCGTGCATCCCGGCGATATTATGATTCAGTTTACAGCGTCAGAGGATCGGGTTATTCGATCTGCCACCTACAAGGTGACAGAAAAGGTAACAGAAAAGGTAACAGAAAAGGTAACAGAAACCTTGGATGAAAAATCCATGCAAATTCTGGCCCTGATTTCCGAAGATCCTGCATACACATCTACCACCATAGCAGATAAGCTATCTATCAGCAGAAAAACAGTTTCTCAGCGTCTGAAGGAGCTGAAGGAAAAAGGAATCATCGAGCGCATCGGGTCTGACCGAAAAGGCTACTGGAATATAAAGAGCTAAGTGATACAGAATTAGCCCCACACCAGCGTTCATTCATGCTGATGCGGGGCTAACATGTGTTTAGCAATATACAAGCTCCGTCAGAACAATTTCCTCTGCACGGTTATGAATGTTGTTCATGCGCCGTACCCATTCCATTTGATCGGTAGCTTTAAGTGCCTCGGTCACACCTTCCAGTCGTGCCATAGCTTCGCACATGATCTCCATACGCTGATTGCAGGATTTGTCTATCTCTGCAAGATGTTCATGCAGGGTGCAGCTTGTTAGGTAGTGTGCATAAAGGACGGGACGATGCTCTTTCAAGTAGCGGCGGCGCATACGGCCATACTTACCGATCTGATATTCCTCGGTCTCCGGCAGCGCAAGGTCGGGGATATAGTAATCGCCAACCTTCGTATATGTGCCGCCCATTTCTTCAAAAATAGACTTCATTTTCATGCTCCCTTCGTGCTAAAATGTCAGCAGTTATGCGGATTTTTTTCCTTTCCCACAACTGCCAGACCAATTCACCACAAATGAGCCGCCAGTCATGTAATAGTATTAGGCGGTAGAAACCACCCTCTACATATTACATCCTGATTGGAAATGGAATTGCTTTCGCCTTGCAGCTCGTCCTCATGGGATAGTCTTGGGTAAAGGGCGGTAATTGGTT
>NZ_JAJEPR010000048.1:0-19819 GCF_020686945.1 Fusicatenibacter faecihominis
AGTAGGAATTAGGGGTAAAAATCAGAAATTTCCACGATTGCGGAAAGTGTGATATAATCCAGATAAGCGGCAGCAATCAAACCACCGGAAAGGAGCGTGCGCCCATGAAAGGAGCGACAAGCATACAGGAACGCCTTTGGGAACTCCGCAAGGACAAAGGCTTAAATCTGGAAGAGTTGTCAGAGTTGACGGGTATTTCCAAATCAGCTCTTGGAAGTTATGAGAAAGAGGATTATAAAGAAATCAATCATGGCAACCTTATCACACTGGCAGACTTCTATGGGGTTTCCGTTGATTATCTGCTGTGCCGGACAGAGAACAGGGAGCAGATCAACACGCCATTGACGGAGTTGCATTTGAATGATGAGATGGTTGCTCTCCTGAAAAGCGGTCGGATTAACAACCGTCTGCTCTGTGAGCTTGCCACACATAAAGATTTTATCAAGTTTCTTGCGGACATTGAGATTTATGTGGACGGGATTGCCACCATGCAGATTCAAAACCTCAATGCCCTTGTTGATACTGTCCGACATGAAATCATTGAACGGTATCGCCCTGGCGAAGACGACCCCCATTTGAAAGTGCTACAAGCCGCCCATATCAGTGATGATGAATATTTCAGTCAGATGGTACGGGATGACCTCAACCTCATTATCCGGGATATTCGAGAAGCCCATAAAAAGGACAGTGAGAGTGCACCCCAGACCACTGTTGCCAATGAACTGAAAGAAAATCTGGAAGCGGTCGAAAATTTCAAGGGCAGCCGGGATGAAAAGCTGGTTGTCCTTTACTGTAAACAGCTCGGTATCAACTATAAAAATCTGTCAGACGAAGAATTTCGCTGGCTGATTCGGATTCTCAAAAAATCAAAGAAAATGGGAACGCCTATCAGCCAAAGGAAAAAACGGTAAAGAAAAACCGCTGTTGCATGGTTTGTTGGCTTCCATGTAGCAGCGGTTTTTGCTGGGATTATTCAGTTGAATTTTTAGAACGACAAACTGGAAGTTATAGTGCAATCTTTTTCCATTTTCTAATCTTGGTTCTAAAGGTTCCGAACGGAGCAACTGTATTAACATGTATGAATTTGTATACTTCCCAGACAGCTGTTTTAGTTGCTTCGTCAGCCCATTTTCTCATATGTGGTTTAAATAATTCTTCATCACTCAGAGAATCAATCATTGCATAAATAGAGTTGATATTCTCATTCAATCTGTCTTTCAATTCTTGCAGTGACAGCTGAGCATATGTATCTGTGAACCATTGATATAATTCGCCAAGCTGATTCCACTTAAAATTATCCGAAGGAGTTTTGACAGGAATACCCTTTCTTTCGTCTGATTCCCATTTAATAACAAGAGTTGTCCAGCCAACCTGATAAGCAAGATTTTCTGCCGGAGTTCGATCGACCTCATCAATTCTCTTATCTTTTAAATGCTCCGGAATATCATTAAATTCTGAAATATACTTTGCAAAGCTTTTATTTATCTCGTTTTTAAGCTCGTCTTTATTCTCATATGTTCTCAATAGTCTATCTCCTCAGCTTCCGATTTTCCAGTTTCAAAAAAAGGATTTTTCAAATTAGTCTTTGCAAATAACCTTTGAACCTTCACCATCAATTACAATTCCCTGATGGTTGTTAATAGGGCATAGATTCAAATCCGAAAACTCAGTCATTATTTTCTCGGTAACTTTCTTAAATGGTGCTGTAAGATAATGCGGAAGAACATAGAAATCAATCAAATCAAGCCCTGCATCATCTTCTTGTGAGTAGTCCTCCGGCTTTTCATCCATTTGCTCGATATATTGGATGCTTGGAGCGCATATAATTGCGCCTGCCGACTCGCCGATCATCAATTTTCCATTTACCAATTCCTTTTTCAGCAACCCATCAGTTCTTGTTTTACGGAGTTGGTCCATAAGAAAGAAAGAATTTCCGCCGGTAAAATATATCACATCTGCATCTTCAAAAACAGACTGTATCGTTGAATAAGCCTCCGTTGAAATATCAATTTCAGTTACGATTGCTCCCAACTTTTTGAATAATTTTCGAGCCGAGCCGACATAACCGGTGTAGCCTTCACGCAACGAAGCTGTTGGAATAAATGCGACTTTCTTATTTTCAATTTCTTCTTTTATCAGACTTCCTACACTTGAAAAGTGCGAACATAAAAATAGTTTCATCAATATTCTCCTTTATAAATACCGATTTGTCATAATCATTCTATCATACCGTTATGAATAAATCATCTCTTGCAAAATAATTTCTTCTGCCCGGTTGTGAATGTTATTGCAACGCCGCACCCATTCCATTTCTTGGGTTCGTTTCAATTCCTCGGTCACGCCCTCGGCAGCTTTCATCTGCTCCATGATGGTGTCTAACCGTTCCTGTGCCTGTTCGTTCAGGTCTGCAAGGTATGTCCATAACTCCCCGGTCAATATCAATGTGTTCAATCTGGCTGGGTGGACTTCCCTTAAATATTCCCTGTGCATCCGTCCGTACTTTCCAATAGGGCGGTGTTCCTTCGGCAGCTTCAAATCCGGGATATAGTAATCTCCGACAAGGATATAATCAATTCCGTTTTCCGTTATTCTTGGTTTCAGTTCGCTCATGTTCCTTACCTCCTGTGGAAGTAGGCTCGTCTGGTACTAACTCAATCACATCGGTAATCTCACAATTCAGCGTTTCGCAGATACGGGCTAATGTGTCCATGCTGATGTGCTTTCCCTCTTTACTCATGTTGGCAATCATATTCGTTGTCATACCAGCGGCAAGCCTTAAATCTTCTTTTCGCATATCACGCTCTAACAGTGTGTGCCAGAGTGGTTTATAGCTGATGTGCATATTGCTTTCCTGCCTTTCTATCCATACCACCGGGGCGGCTGCCCCGGCAGGAACTTTTCTCTTATTATAACACCAATCTTGTGTAATCACAATTTATTCTTGTATCTTGCCGCTGATACCGTCTGGATTGTGCTTTTCCTTTCTTTTTGTTCCCTTTAATTAGCCATAAACTGCTTAATGCCTTGACTTTTTGCACCCGGATTGTCGTTTCCATATCCCTCCAAGAGATTGATAACGCCCCAAATGCCTAAGCCTGCGCCCAGTGCGATAACAAGGGTCTGTAATACGTCGATAGCAGAGTTAAAAAATTCCATAAAGCTCCTTTCTGCCGCAAATGCGGCTTGCCCCGTAAAAGGGCATAAAAAACGGCGGTCAGTTTTGTAACTGCCGCGGTCATAAGCCCGCCGGATTGTGGCGGGTTCCCCGCGCTGCCTATGTGTCTGCCGCGCGGCGGTATTCAGTTTTGAGTGTGGGCGTTATGGATTTTCCAGTAGGGGCGCGTATTCTGTAAGTTGTCTGTTTCTTTGTTACTGCGTCAATCCCTCCTTTCGTTGCTGCTCATACAGGGCTTCACACCGTTTCACAAACTGCCGGATAGCTGCCTGCCGTTGCTGTTCCCGTCGCTCGGCAATGAAAACAAGCCCGTTTATGGCTTCTGTGATTTTCTTGTCCTTTTTCTTTCTGATACGTTTATTCATGGTCGGTGTCCTCCTGCAAATCGCTTTCGCTGATTTCGTAGTAGTCAAATACTTCGTCCGGCTTCACAAGGGCGGGTCTGCGCCTTAAATGCTTTTCCATATCAAAGGTATTTTTCTTGTCATAGTCGGAAAGATATTTATAGTTGGGGTGCTTTGTAATGTCGTACTTATCAGAGAAGAACGGGCGCACCCCTCGTAGCTGTAAAATACATTTCCCGCCGTCCATAACCGCTATTTCATCTTCCGTCATAAGCTGCTTGCCTAACTTCTGATAATTCAGCCCATGCGATACCTCGCGCCCCCGGTTCTCGGAAGTGTTGAAGCTGTCAATGGTTTCTTTCCCCAAGATTTCCGACATTTCTTTGAGGGTGGTTTTCTCCTTGCCGCCCAAGAAAAGGGTGGTGTCGCAGTTGCCGACTATGGTATCGGCGTTGTCCTTATAGATTGCCTTTAACTGGCTTTGCGACTGTAAGATAATCGACGCGGAGATTTCCCGGCTTCGTATGGTGGCTATGAGCTTTTCAAACTTCGGTATCTGCCCGATATTTGCAAACTCGTCTAACAGACAGCGCACATGGACGGGCAGCCTGCCGCCGTATTCATCATCTGCCTTGTCGCAAAGCAGATTGAAAAGCTGCGTGTAAAGAATACTCACGACAAAGTTAAAAGTATCGTCGGTGTCGCTGATGATAACAAACAGGGCGGTCTTGCGGTCGCCTATGGTGTCAAGCTCCATTTCGTCGGTTTCCATAAGGTCGCGCAGCTCCTTAATGTCAAAAGGGGCAAGCCGCGCACCGCAGGAAATGAGAATAGAGCTTCGTGTCTTTCCCGCAGATAACAGGAATTTCTTGTACTGCCGGACGGCAAAGTGTTCCGGGTCTTTTTCCTCCAACCGTTCAAACATGAGGTCAACGGGGGACTGAAATTCCGGGTCGTCCTCGCGGGCTTCACTGGCATTTATCATTTCAAGCAGCGTCGTGAAGTTCTTTTCTTCCTCCGGGGCTTCGTACCAAATGTAGCCGATAAGGGCGCAGTAAAAGAGCCGTTCCGATTTTACCCAAAAATCCTCCCCGGCTTTTTCCCCGTCCCCTTTGGTGTTGGCAATCAAGGTATTTACCAGTTTCAAAATGTCTTTTTCGCTGCGGATATAGGCAAAGGGATTATAACGCATGGATTTCTTAAAATTTATCGTGTTCAGCACCTTTATCCGATACCCGCCGCGCTGTAAGAGCTTCCCACACTCGACTAAAACCGTACCTTTCGGGTCAGTTACAACGTAGCTTGAGTGCATTTGCATTAAGTTGGGCTTTACGAAAAATCTCGTCTTGCCGCTGCCGCTTCCCCCGATAACAAGGATATTTTTATTCCTTGCATACTTCGGCTGCTTCGGGCGGCTGTTCATGGTAAGCCGTTCCGTCTGTGTCAGAAGCACGTTATTTTGAAATACCGGGTCGGTGTAGGGCTTAATATCTTCGGCAGTTCCCCAACGGGCAGAGCCGTATTCGATACCTTTCCGGTATTTCTTCGCGTTCTTGCCTTTTACATAGACAATCAGCCGGATAAGCACCGCGCCTAAAATTCCTATCAGTAAATCCATAGGGGCAAGGCTCGGAAGCGGGTTTGAAAAAGCCATAGAAAAGCCCTCCCCAAGCGACAGCACCTTGCCGGACAGGTCAGCTCCCGGCGCAAGGCGTACCGCCTGCCCGACTTTATCAAAGAGATACACAAAGAGCAGATAGGGAATGTTGGGAAGCAGCAGCTTTTTCCAGTTGATAGCGTTCATCTTGCAATCCCCCTGTCTTTGTTTTTTACTTTGTCCCGCTGTGCGTTCAAAGCCGCCGCCTTTTCTTTGAGGGAAACAATCAGCTTTCGGATAGAGGGCTTTTGTTCCTGCGTCAGCTTCTTTGCGGAAAACTCCTTGAAAGCTGCGGTCAGTGCGTCCGCGTCCCGTCCCTTGAAGAAAACAAGATAGCGGGGCGGGATTTCGGTGCTGTCTTTCTTTAGGGCAAAGTCAATCCCGTACTTTTTCGCCGTACTCTCAAAGGCTTTGATATTGTCCTTTGTGATTTCAATGTTGGAAACGCCCGCGTTCTGCTTCATAAGCTGCTTTAGGGTCTGTTTGCCATGCGGGATTTTCTGTCTGTCATGCTGCTTTTTCATCTGTGCAAGCAGGGCTTTCATAGCCTTTTGGAGCTGCTGTGCCGTCAGTTTCCCGGTTTTGATGTAAAGGGCTATGGTCTTTTCGTTGGTTTCCTCCTGCAATGGGTGTCCTCCTTTCATGTTCTATGGTGGTATGCCCGCCGCCGGGAAGCGGGGCGGGCATGAAAAAAGAGCGTCCGTTTTCACGCCGCCCTGTTAAATCCGTACCCGCAGCCCGGAAAGGTCTGCCGCCCGAATACCCACAAGATACCAGTTGTCCCCGTACTCCATACGGGTAGGCTTCCATTTGCCCCGCACAAAGACCTCCATGCAGTCGCCGCAATGTAAGCCCCCGTAGTAGTCGTTTACGTCAAAGCGAATGTCGTAGCGGTCAGCGGTTTCATCAAAAATCAAAGCTCCTGTTTTCTGTGTCATAATCAAATCCTCCTTTGGGTTGGTTTACAGGCTTTCGCCCTCGTTGCAGGTGTAATCGGGTATGCCGGATTTTTTCGGTTTCCCATAAAAAGTACCATCTGCCATATCGTGAGATACAAGGGACGTGTAATAGCTGCCAATCGTAGACGGGGCATTGAAAAGGGCAGCTTTCATGTACTGCTTGATGTTGCGGATTTTGGTGGTGTTTTCCTGCATACAGTCAAGTACAAAGCGGATATGTTCGCTGTTCAGTTTCATAAACCTTGCTTTTACAAGCTCTGCCGGGTAGTCGTCCCCGGCGATACGGATTGTTTTTCGTTTGGTGCAGACGGTTTCAAGAATAAGGGCAAGGATTTCCTCTATCCTGTCCCGGTCAAGGTATCTGTCCTGTATCAGATAGTCGTACTCAATATTGTCCTTGATGATTTCCTCATACACGCTGTATGCGTCTGTCGCTTCCTTTCGCTTCCGTTCCGGCGGCTGTGCCGCGTCCTCTAAGGGAGAGGGATTTAGGGAATGGAAAGGAATGGAATGGGTACTTGATACATCTGTATTTAATTTTTCTTTTTTGGGTAAGTTAGTTTTTAATAGTTCTTTATTTAATTGCGTTGGATTTTCCGACGTCGGGTTATCCGGTGTCGGATTTTCCAATATCGGCTTATCCGCTGTTGGATTTTCCAATACCGGACAATCCAATGCTAGGGGCTGTGGCTGTTCGTAAATGGTGTACTCGATAGCGGTCATTTTGCCTTTCTCGTCGCGTCCCTGCCGCCTTGTGATATATCCGGCTTTTTCAAGCTCCCATACAGCGGTGCGGATAGCGTCGATACTTTCCCGGTTGATAAGGGACAGCCCTGCAAGGGTGTAGTCCCAATCTTCGGGAAGTGAGAGCATTTGCGACAACAAGCCCTTTGCCTTTAGGGAAAGTTCCTTGTTGCGTAAATGGTGGTTGCTCATAACCGTATAACCTTTGTTCTTTTCCACGCGGAAAACTGCCATAGCTTCATCACTCCTTTGGTTGGATTTGTTACGCAGTAGAAACGCGGTTTTGAGGGAAAAGGTATCAACCCTTGCATTTCTCATTTCCGCGCTCTAAGAGCCGCATAAATCAAGGCTTCATTTGCCCTTACTGCGTAACATGAGGGCATAAAAAAGCAGCGTTCCTGTTCTCCAGTGTAGGAGTGAGAAACGCCGCCTTATAGGTGGTGTTATTTTATTTTTTCTTTTCGACGTGCCGCGTAAGGTGGTGTAGCGGTCTATCCGGCAGCCCGCAGGTGCTTTTTGCATATCAAGGCTCAATCCGTTAAAAGTAGTAAATGAGTAGTAAAATCAATTTGCAAACCTGCGAATATGCCCGTAAATCAAGCATTTTTCAAGACAATCAACTAATTTAAAATAAATACATTCCTGCTTCCGTCTTCAGACAGGTATGGCATCAGACCAAATTTGTCCGTTGTATCTTCTGCGTCCATAATGCCATTCTGTGGTCCCAATAGAAACAGTGAGTTTCCCTTTATAAAATCTTCTCTTGTTTTGCCATCATCTGCCGGATCACTGTTGCTGCAGTCAAGCATCCCAAGGTCTTTCCACTTTTGGATATATTCCATACTTTCCATCATGCCTGGTGTATCGCTTACATTTGCCTTTCCTGACAGGTAATCTTTCTGCCACTGCTTTCCAGACATGGTACTAAGGAATCCCGCATCCGCAATATTACATATATACTGAAAGGCTGAACCAGGGTACTGTATCTGTGCCATACATAACGTAACTCCTGCTTCTTTTGCTTTGTCTGCAAGTTCTTCAAGTTCTGTAAAAGATGTTGGCAGCTTCCAGCCATTTTTCTCAAGCAGTGTTTTATTATAAGTGATTCCATAACAGTTGTACAAAGATGGAAGCATATAAAGTGCACCATCATCGGATACATCTTTCAGACGTGATTCCACATAATTATCTGTAAAATCGTATCCGGAGAGATCAATCATCTTATCACTGACATCCACCACATCTGGTTTATAAAAAGTCTGTGTGCAGATGTCCGGAAGATCATCTGCCTCTAACATATTCTGCAGACAGGTTGTTGTATTTGCTCCGCTGTACGGGACTACTTCAAGTTCAACCTCCGGATAGGTTTTATGCACCTCTTTTATGAAGCTGTCCACATCCAGATAAGGAGCCATAAAAGTAATTGCTTCGTGTTTCTTTGACGTTTCATCTGTTTTCCCACACCCTATAAGTCCTGTTGCTGCTCCACATGCCAAGACAAGACATATACTTTGTACTTTTTTGATTTTCATATTTTTTCTCTCTTTCCCAACAAAAACATTATGGTTAGATTTATGAAATAACACCGTAAAAAAACACTGTCAAACAGACAGTGCACGTCATTTCATGCAACTGGCTGCCATTTTACAGGCCCTGTAGCTTTGCGTCGCAGACTTTCATCTGTTTTGCCGATCATCCTTCTTAAGCTTTTAAACTTATGCAAAAAACTGATTTTATTATACTCTAATGCTCTACTGTACACAAGAAAAACTTCTCAATGGGAAACAGGGCATGCCCTAACAAGAAAAAGCCGCTGACACGTTATCTCCTAACGCATCAACAGCTTCTATCCTGCTTTAATTCAATGTATTATTCAGTTTTGTAAAGATTTATTTGCTTTCAGCATTCTCCCTGATACGGTAATAATCATCCATATCAATGCCTATTTTTACCTTGGTATCTGGTTTTTGTTTGCTCAAGAGGCACACCGTCTCACAATGATAGGTTGACGGGAAAAGATCGATGCAGCAACATTTCTCTACTCTGTAGCCACTGCTCTGGAGCGTCACCAGATCCCTTGCCAGGCTGGTGGGTTTGCAGGAAATGTAGACCATGCGGTCCACGCCGAAGCGGATGATCTTTTCCAGAGCCTTGGGGTTGATACCGTCTCGCGGCGGATCCAAGACGATAAGATCCGGCATCTCAGAGAGCTCGTCGATGACTTTCAGCACATCGCCTGCATGGAAATCACAGTTGTCCAGATGGTTGAGGCCTGCGTTCACTTTGGCTGCCTCCACGGCCTCCTCCACGATCTCGACACCCACGACTTTTTGGGCAACCGGGGCCAGGATCTGGGCAATCGTACCGGTGCCACTGTAAAGATCGTAAATTACCTTATCCTTCGTCTCACCCACATAGTCTCTGGCCGTCTCATAAAGCACCTCCGCGCCAAAAGAGTTGGTCTGGAAAAACGAAAACGGAGAAATCTTGAACTTAAGGCCCAGCAGTTCCTCATAGAGAAAATCTCGGCCAAAAAGCGTCCGGCTCTCGTCGCACTGTACCACGTCTGCCAGGCTGTCATTAATAATATGGAGAACTCCCACCAGCTCGCCGTCCAGAGAAAGAGCCTTCAGACGCTCTGCCAAAGCGTTCATATCCGCGCTGTTCTGGGAGCTTGTCACCACAGCCACCAGAACCTCGCCGGTTTTCAGGCCTTTCCGCACGAGAAGATGACGCCAGAAGCCTGTATGACGGAGCTTGTGATAATAAGGGAAGCCGGTCTCAGCAGCAAAATCCAGCACAGCAGAGAGAATTTTCCGGAAATCTTCTTCCACGATCTGACACTGATCCACGGTCACGATATCATAGAAGCTTCCTCTCTTATGCATACCTAAGGCCAGCGGACCGTCCTTGTAGGCATCGCCGAAGGAGAACTCCATCTTATTCCGGTACTCTTTTTCCCTGGGGCTTCCCTTGATCCCCTCGAAATTCAGGTCCGGACATACCTCCCGGAGAAGTTTCTCCACCACGGAACTTTTCATCGCAAGCTGCTGCTCGTAGGGCAGATTCTGATAGGTACAGCCCCCGCAGTTTTCAAAATGAGGACAAGGCGCTTCAATCTCTCCCGGAGCCTTTTCCAGCACTTCCAGAAGTCGGCCCTCGCCTCTGCCGGAACGGGCTTTTGTCACAGAAAAACGGATTTTCTGGCCCGGAACCGCATTTTTCACCACTACAGGCGCGCCCTCGATCTCCAGGATTCCCTTGTTCGGGAAACGGAGCTCCTTTACAACACCTTCTAAAATTTCACCTTTTTTCATCTGTTTTCCTTTCTCATAAAAAGAGACAGGTGCCTGCCTGACAGACATCTGTCTCACTTTTTATTTTCTCTGATCTGAAGCTTATTCCTCCTCGGAAGCTTCCTCGTCTTTCTTCTCTGATTTCTTGTCCTCCTCTTCGTCATCGAAGTAGTCGTCGAAATCATCATCAAAATCATCATCGAAATCTTCCAGATAATCCGGAGTAAAATAACGATATACTGCGTATGCGATGGCTGCCACTGCTGTTACGGCTCCGATCGCTGCCAGAACCCAGAGAACTACGTTCTTCGGCTTCTCTTCTTCTTTTTTCTGAAGACTGTTTAATAATTCCTCTAATCTGCTGTTCATATTTGCCACGTCCTTTCGCTCCTTTGCACAGACATCATGGAAAACTCCATTGCCGTTCTTCATTCTTTATTCTCGTGTTTAGTATATCACCTTTCCACGGATAATACTATAATATTTTTCTAAATCTTTTTCAGTTTTGCAAAGCCGGCGAACATTTTTTTCACGCCGCACTTGTCGAAATTCACTGTCACCTCAAAGTCTCTGCCGCCATCAGTGATGGATTCCACGATACCCACACCAAATTTGATGTGTTTCACGGTGTCGCCCACGCCGTAATCCAGGCTGCCGGCTTTCTCCACCTTGAACTGTTTCGGATCCAGAGCCTTGCTCTTGAAAGCATTTTTCGCATCCTGGAACGCCAGTTTCCGCTTGGTCGGCTGATTGAGCTCCGTCTTCGGCTTCGCCGGCTGGCCGATGCTTAAGTACTCCTCCGGGATCTCCTTGATGAAACGGGACATCCGGTTGTACTGGATCTCTCCCCTTGCCATTCTCTGACGGGCACAGGTCATGGTCAGCTGCCTCATCGCACGGGTGATACCCACATAGCAGAGACGGCGCTCTTCCTCAAGATCCGTGGGGTCCTCGGAGGAAACAGTCATATAGCTCGGGAAAACGCCATCCTCCATGCCTGCCATATAGACATTGGGGAACTCCAGACCTTTCGCGCTGTGAAGGGTCATCAGCGTCACATGGTCGTCGCTGTCATCCATGGAATCAATGTCTGCCACCAGGGCCACATCTGCCAGGAAACCGCTTAAGGTCGGATTTTCCGTGCTCTCCTCGTAAGCGGCCACCTTGGAAATCAACTCGTCAATGTTTTCCAGACGGGACAGGGCCTCGTCGGTAGCCTCCGCCCTGAGCTCTCTCATATAGCCGGTCTCCTCGATGATCTCCTCCAGAAGTTCCTTCACGGAAACATGCTCGGCCTTGCTCTTCAACACCTGGATAAAGTTCACAAAAGGCTCCACCTTCATGTAGCTTCTTCCCAGAGACGGGATGCCGGAAGCTCCTTTTAAGGCCTCGTAAAAACTGATGCCATGCTCACCGGCGTACTCCTGCACTCTCGTGAGAGTGGTCGCGCCGATGCCCCGCTTCGGAACATTAATGATACGGCGAACCGCCAGATCGTCTCTCGCATTGTCCACAGTTTTCAGATATGCCAGAAGATCCTTGATCTCTTTTCTCGCATAGAAGTTTACGCCGCCGATGATCCGGTAGGGGATGCTGGCCATCAGGAGTTTTTCCTCAAACATACGGGACTGAGCGTTGGTCCGGTAAAGGATCGCGCAGTCTTTATAATGAAATTCTCCGGTGGAAACCCTTTTCTCGATATTTCTCACCACATAATCCGCTTCCTCGTAGCCTGTGGTAAACTGCCGAAGCTTGATGGGCTCACCCTCGGGATTGTTGGTCCAGAGGCTCTTTTCCTTACGGCTCTGGTTGTTTTTAATCACAGAGTTTGCTACCTTCAGGATGTTCTTGGTGGAACGGTAGTTCTGCTCCAGTTTCACGGTATAGGCTCCCGGGAAAACATGCTCGAAATTCAGGATATTCGCAATATTTGCCCCGCGGAATTTATAGATGGACTGGTCGTCATCACCGACTACGCAAAGATTTTTGTACTTGGAGGCCAGAAGGCTCACAAGCATAAACTGAGCGGTGTTGGTGTCCTGGTACTCGTCCACCATGATGTAGCGCAGCCGGTCCTGATAGCTCTCCAGCACATCCGGATTGTTCTTGAAAAGCTCCACAGTCAGGCAGATGAGATCGTCAAAATCCACAGCATTATTGTGTTTTAAGACTTTCTGGTACTCTTTATAAATCGTAGCGATCCGCTCGCCGTTCATATCTCCGCGGTGATCCAGCTCGAACTGTTCCGGTCCGATGAGTTCATCCTTTGCCCGGGAAATGGCAGACAGCAGGGCTTTTTCCTTATAGGTCTTTGTATCCACGCACAGACGCTTGCAGACATCCTTCATGACGCTTTTCTGGTCGTCCGCGTCATAAATGACAAAATTCGTGTCATAGCCCAGACGGTCGATGTAGCGTCTGAGAATCCGTACGCAGGAGGAATGGAAGGTGGAAACCCAGATGCTCTCTGAGCCGAAGCCCACCAGCTTGTCCACACGCTCCCTCATCTCTCCGGCCGCCTTGTTCGTGAAGGTGATGGCCATGATATTCCAGGGATTTACGCCTTTTTCCTCGATGAGATAAGCGATTCTGTGGGTCAGCACTCTTGTTTTTCCAGAACCGGCTCCCGCCAGAATCAGCACCGGTCCTTCTGTGTGCAGTACAGCGTCTTTCTGCTGTTCATTTAATGTATCGTAGATACTCATGTACTTTTCCTCTCTATCGTGATATCTTAATGCCCTGACACAATTCCGCCCAGAGCCTTTTCTTCCAGTGTTTATTATACCGCAAATTTCTCATTCTGTCACCCCCGCCGGTTGACAAAACTCAAAAAACCACTTGACATCTGGTTTTAAAAACCAGATAATGGGTTTATGAAAAAGAAATCTGAGGTGAACCCTATGACAGTCGATACATCTGACATGCTGAAAAGCATTTTTGATACTTTTTCCGGTCTGGATTACATCCGGCCGGAGGATATCCCGAACATTGATCTTTACATGGACCAGGTGACTACGTTTATGGAAGAACACCTGAAGAAGACCCGGCGTTATCCCGAGGACAAGATCCTCACCAAGACCATGATCAACAATTATGCGAAAAATGATCTGCTTCCGCCTCCCACGAAGAAAAAATATTCCCGGGAGCACATGCTGGTCCTGACCTTCATCTATTATTTCAAAAATCTTCTCTCCATCACCGATATTCAGGCCCTCCTGAAACCGCTGACGGACAAATATTTCAAGAAGGGCGGAGATTTCGGCATCGAGGACATCTATAAGGAAGTGTTCAGTCTGGAAAAGGACGAGCTCGCCAAGCTCCGGAAGGATATAGAGGAAAAATCCGCCATCTCCAAAGAGACCTTCAAGGACGCGCCGGAAGAGGACCGGGATTTTCTCCAGCTTTTCTCCTTCATCTGTCTTCTCGCTTTCGACACTTATATGAAAAAAACGCTCATCGAGAAGCTCATCGACTCTCTCGATTCCTGAACCATTTCTCCCTGACCGCATATGCTGACAGTATCAAAGTCAGGGAGGTTTTTATGAAAAAGAACTGGAAAAAAATAACTGCCGCACTTCTCACGGCCACGATGCTTCTCGGCACCGGCTGCGGAAAGAAAGAAAAAACGGAGGAGGCTGCCAAAGTCACACTGAACGAGGTAGCCCACTCCATTTTTTATGCGCCGCAGTATGCGGCTATTGAATTAGGTTATTTTAAAGAGGAAGGGATTGACCTAACTCTTGTCACCGGCTTTGGAGCCGACAAAACGATGACTGCCGTGGTCTCCGGCGAAGCGGACATCGGCTTCATGGGAAGCGAGGCTTCCATCTATGCCTACGCCCAGGGCGCTTCCGATTACGTCATCAATTTCGCCCAGCTCACCCAGCGGGCCGGAAACTTTCTCGTAGCCCGGGAAAAAATGCCAGATTTTTCCTGGGATGATCTGAAAGGAAAAACCGTTCTTGGCGGTCGAAAGGGTGGCTGCCAGGGCACTATGTAAATTTACAACATCTTTACCATCGTGATCTCATCGATATAGCTTCCATTGGGAAGGCGGAAGGCTCTGGGAATTCTCCCGATCTCCTCAAATCCCATTTTCTTGTAAAGGCGCAACGCCCGGTCATTGTCCGCGAAAACGCCAAGCTCCAGCTGCTCAAAGCCGGCCTTTTTTGCAAAATCGATGCCACGCTCCATCAGAATCGTTCCCAGACCGGAGCTGCAATATTCCTGAATAATGGCAATGCCAAGACTTGAACGGTGACGGACCTTCGTGCGGTCATGAAAAATGTGAACGCCCACATTTCCCACAACGCGATCCCCGTCAAAGACCGCCAGCATCAGATCTTTGTCTGATTTCCGGATATTCCGAAGGATTCTCTCCTCCTCTTCCAGCGTAAAATCCACCTCTTCCGGCAGGCGCACCATAAAATGGGTCTCCGCTGCCGTCTGTCTGAGATAGGCAATCATCGACTCCGCATCCTCCGGCTCCGCCTCTCTTAAAACAACCTCTCTTCCATCTCTCAGCTGGATTTTTTCTCCCTCATCAAGCTTCAGTTGTTCCAGATCATCAGGCACATAGAGGTTTCCGCTGTAGTATTTCCTGCCCTCTTCCAGATAAAGCTCTTTCCGCCAGGCGATATTTTTGTCCTCCGTATGGTAGAGCAGGAGATTTTTCACGCCGAGGCGCTCCGCCAGCTCGCAGGCGTCTTTTACCGTGGAGTGATGTTTCTCGTAGGGTTTGAAAATGTCCGCCTGACCATAGAGACAGAAGGCCTCGTGAAGAAGCCAGGTGCTGTCTTTGGCATAGCTCTCATTTGCTTCGTTGTAGGGCTCGTCCCCGCAGCAGGTGAGCTTTTTCCCATCGCCGAGCTCCATGGAAAAGCCGAACTGTTTCGCCTTGGTGGAGTGAATGTCAAAGAAAGTTACTTTTTTCCCGAGAATTTCTTTTGACTCCCCGTCCTCAACCGTGACGAGATGGAGGCGCTTATCCAGAAAAGCGGCTTCTTTTTTTTGCAGCAAATTCTCTGCCATGCCCTTAAGAAGACCAATCACTTCCTCGTGGGCATAGATCACGGCGTCCTCTTCGTACTGGCCGCGGCTGATATTCTGACAGACCATGCGGATCATCCAGAGGATGCCCATGATGTGATCCAGATGTTTATGGGTGACAAAAATAGTCCGGACCTGTTTCCAGTCGATCCCAGCGTGCTTCAGCTGATGCAGGATGCCGTTTCCGCCTCCGCCGTCCACCAGGAAATAGTCATCTTTTTCGCTGAGTACAAAACAGGTATTATAGCACTCGGTCACTGCCGCGTTTCCCGTTCCAAGTATGGTAAGTTTCATCTCTTTTCCTCCTGTGCTAAAAAAGGAGCCGCAGTCTCATGCAGCCCCTTTCTCTTTTTTCTCAGCCCTGCTGGCCGTTTGCCTGCCGAATCATATCCTCCACAACGATATCGTAGATTTCGCCGATAGTATTGCAGTATTCCAGAATCTTCCAGGGCTCATTGGTGTGGAAATGGATCTTGATGAGATCCTCATCTCCAGCCGCAATGAGACTGTTTCCCTCGAAATGCTCTGTGATATATTCTGCGATCTCATCCTCATCCAGATCCTCGTCTCTTCTGTCGATGAGCAGCTGCGTATCGTAACGATAAGCGAACTGATCATCCTCTGCATCGATTGAATGAACTGCCATTTTCTTATCCTCCGTGTTGATGTTATTTGTGGTTTATGCTAACTGTTCAGAGCCGCGTCTCGATTCCGCTGCGCTCTGAATAATCATATTTTAGCATAGAATTGAGCCGGTGGAAAGAAATATCACGCCTTTATTAAGTAGGCATATTTTCGGATCTGCTGGCGCAGCAGCTGTTCCACCCGCTCCTGAACCGCATCAGAATACCCTTCCGCGATCTGATCCAATTCTCTTTGCACCTCTTTAAAAGAGAAGTGAAATTGAAGCTGGATTCCATATAGCGCTTCTGCCGCTTCCAGCTGCTCATCAAAATCCGCTGAAAATGGTTTTGCCTCTATATGCTCCAGACATGCTTCCAGAGGCAGTTCCAGCGGATAATCCATTTTCACATCAGCCAGCAGGCAAAGTCCCTGATCAAACAGCGGGCTCAACGCATACTGCTGCGTTTCCTCCTGATAGATCACCGCAATATTATTCGTATGACGATCTTTATTCAGAAAAAAGGCATCGATTTCCAACATCGCAGTCAGATAACTGCCAAAATTTTTAAGCTTTGTGATCTTCTCGACCTGTTCAGTCAGATATTGAATCCGTTCCGTAACCTTCGAAAATCCCGCCAGTTTTACTGCCAGGCTCTCACCTGTATATCTTCGGTACAATTTTTCCAGAGGAATCAGAATTTCGCCCTCTTTCAGAAAATCCCTGCTGACACAGCCCCGTATCATCTGACCTTTGTATTCGATCTGAACTGGCTGATATGCTACAAAAGGATAGGACAAACTGCTTTTCCCGAGAAGTGAAGACACCAGCACCTCTGCCAGGCCTTCATATCCCATATAATCTGCCTTATACCAGATACCGTCAACCTTCCACTTACGCTGATCCCCTTTTGAGGTATGACCAGTCTTGTGAAAAGGCGAATAAGTATCAAGATTTACATTTTTCACTCCTGCTCATGCCTCCTTTTTCAAAATCAGAAGCCATTGCTGATCTCCTGCCATATAGCCTTTCGTTTTCTCCACAATGAGAAGCGGATCATAAAAAGGAAGTCCCAGCTCTTTCAGAATCTCTTTCGCGTGATCCCGTGTTTTCGGAAAACATCGCTCTTCCAGAAAATATTCAAAGTCCTTCCAGTCTGGCTCTGTCACAACGCCAAACGCCCGCAATGGGATCTGATCAGTGTAATTGCGAATCTTTACTCTTTCATGTCTGAAATCAATGTCGATAGCTGTACAGAGTTCCTCTCGATTCATGAAATATATACGCATTGTCACATCCGGAATCTCATTGAAATGCCGGGCACGTTTTATCTCCTCGCAAATAACCTGGCCGGAAACCTGATATTCTTCTGCAATCTCAGAAAGACTCGCGCCCTGCTGCTGTAAGGCCAGAATGTGGGCAAGCTGTGGTTCTGTAAAGGTATATTCTGATTTTTTCTCCATACAACCACCTCAATTTTTTATAGTTTACTGCAGATCAGGTCATACACCGCCCGCTGAAGCTCTTCCCCTCTCCGGCACTCGGACACCAGGGAAATCACGGCGTCTTTGTCCGGCAGAATGATGGAAAGCTGAGAATACTTGCCGTCGGCCCGGTAGGAATTGTACTCTCCCCGCCAGAAAAGATAGGCGTAATAATCCACATCCGAGGCGCGGGTGCTCTCCTCAATCCATTTTTCCGAGAGAAGCTGTTTTCCGTTCCATTTTCCTTTATTGAGATAAAAGAGGCCAAATTTATGAAGCTCAGAGAGCGTGAGGAAAAGGCCGCCTGCACCGAAACTGTTTCCTAAAGGATCTGTCTCCCAGGTGGGCCGCTTGATGCCAAGATGCTTGAAAAGCCGCGGTGTGAGATAGGAAACCAGATCGCAGCCGGACCGGCGCTGGACGAGGATGCCTGCAAGATAAGGGCCCACATTGTTGTAGACGAAATGCGTGCCCGGCTCGTAGACAAAAGGAAGCGATAGACTTAATTTTACCCAGTCGTCCTCCGCATATAAAGGGCGCTGTTCTCCCATCAGGTTTCCCTTTTCCTGGCCGAGACACATGGTCAGAAGATCCCGGACCGTGGCTTTTTTCAGATTTTCATCCACCTCTTTGGGCAAATCCTCCGCAAAAGCCTCCGTCAGTTTTTCATCCAGTGAGAGAAGTCCTTCCTGGACTGCAAAACCCACGGCGCAGGAAGTAAAGCTTTTCGTCGCCGAGTAAACGTTTCTCCGGCACTCAGGCTCGCTGTACCACTCCCCGATGAGTTCCCCGTTCTGGCTCACTTTGACACCGAGCACGTTCAGTTCTTTGGCTTTTTCCACAAAGTTTGAAAGATCCATGTTATATTCCTCCTTTATTCCAGAATCTTATACCCTTCCGCGTCGAGAAGATCCAGCGCTTTCTGATAATTTTCCTTTTTGGTCAGTATGTAGTCGGTGTTGAAGGTGGAAATGGCAAAAATTCCGATCTTGTCCTCCGCCAGGATCCCCGTGATCTCGGAGAGGATGCCCACCAGTGAAAAATCAAGAACTCCTTGGATGCGGAAGGCCATCCAGCCGTCGTCCCGCTCCAGCGTATTGGCCGGAACGTCCGCCGTGAGGCATACTAGGGAATTTTCTTCGTCCGTTTTTCCGGTAAAACAGTATTTTGCCGCTGTATTTACCTTTGAATAATCTGCCACCTTGCAGATCGAAAAGTCATAGGGTATTTTTTTAATTTTCATTGGAAAACTCCTCCTTTTCCACAAAAAATGCCGGGTTCAAAAGTTATTCTATTCCTTTTGGAGACACTCTGTCAATCATTCTTACCGGTAGCTTAAGACAACCGAATAATCTAGGATTGCATGAACCAGCACCGCTGTCCAGAGCGTTCCGGATTTTTCTTTCAGGAACTGAAAAATGCAGCCCATGGTGAGAAGGCCCAGCAGCTCCGACGACACGAAAGATATCACATAAGGCACTGTGATCGCTCCCCAGTTCGCATAGGAAAAAAGATGCATGACCGCGAACAGAAGATTCGGCGCCAGATAGCGGATATATGGCTCCTCGCCCCTGACCAGATATACGCAAATGCCTCGCACAACAAACTCTTCCGCAAAGGCAATAAACACCGTGTAATACGGAAGATTGTACAGCACTGTGACTTTATCCGCTTTCGTGACCAGACACCAGAGAGCCAGCGCCAGCAAAATGCCGCCAAGAATCCCAACTGTGCATTTCTGCATTTTCCCGGTAATTTTCAGATACATTTCCGTCTGGAAATTTTTCCCCAGCCGAAAAAGGAACAGAAAAAACAGTAGGATGGGAACTGCCTCCACGATCAGGTTCTGCACAAAGATCCCCGGAATATTCACCGAAGCCTCCTTCACAGAGAGAACTACTCCCTTTGTTTTCCATAAGTAAATAAAACCAGCGCTCCACAGAATATCCGCCGTGCAGATCAGGAAAATCAGCACGAGTTTTTTTATGGAATTTTTGTTTAGGTTCATCTGTTAGGCCTCCGTTTGTTAGTTTGTGCTAATTTTACCACAGATTCTCCTAAAATGGAAAACTAAAAAAAGAGAGAGGAAAACTCCCCCTCTCTTAATTCTATATATAATATTTTTAAGCTACCTGAGGATAATCAATAACTGCAATTTCCTGCATTAACTTTTTAGCCGTATTGATGATTTTTTCAAGTTGTTCAGCCACTTCATCCGTATAATATTTTTCTCCACACTGTTCACATTCAAGACAAGGAACATTTTTAATCACAATAATACAATTCTTATAATTTACGACGTGTGTTGTGGTACTATTTACGGTTGTACTGTTTTTGCAATACATACACATATACATCACCTCTTTCTTCGAGTCTTTAAATCATCGTGACCCTCACATGACTAAAGTCACATGCTTCCAGACGCTTTAGGCGTCAGACTAAATATCGGCGGATACGCCTGTAACTTAGGTCTGCGCGGTTATGCGCTT
>NZ_JAJEPR010000049.1:0-19616 GCF_020686945.1 Fusicatenibacter faecihominis
CATAAATCACTATTTTGTTAGCTGAAATATTGAATTTTTAAGGTACGAATCCCATTTTAGGTATGGGAAGTCTTAGTTATTAAATGAGTGAGGGTATATAATAATGATAAATTGTAAATGTGACGTAAAAAGAGTCATGTTTATAAAAAGATGTTAGCAGATTAGTACGTTTTGGAGTTGATTTATGATAAATGGGGAAAGTTTATGAAGAAAAAAACAATAGAGCGTATTCGCAAATTTACAGAAGAGCGGGATTGGGATCAATTTCATAGTCCAGCAAATCTTGCAAAATCGATTGTGATTGAGGCAGCAGAGTTGTTGGAGTGTTTTCAATGGAGTGATACAAAGTATGATCTGCAGCATATAAAAGAAGAACTGGCAGATGTACTTGTTTATTCACAAAATCTTCTGGACAAATTGGAACTTGATGCTGATGAAATCGTGAATATGAAGATGAAACAGAATGAAGCAAAGTACCCGGTAGATAAAGCAAAAGGAAATGCGGCGAAATATACTGAACTATAGTTAATGCGAAAGATGATGTGTTTGAGCAGATGCTGTTATGTAAAAATAAACAAAGTTATGCCAGAAAGCAAAAATTTACAAAGGCTTACAAAGCCCGAAATACCAAGAAAAACTAAGAAATGCGAGGTTATGCAACAATGATAAAAGTGCTTTTTATCTGCCACGGCAGGATTTACCGTTCGTGAGAAAAAGTCTTAAATCGTCTTAAATACTTCTATAAATAGCATTTCTTGTGTTTAATTCTCAATTTTACCAATGATTTACCAATATTTCTGGAGAGTCAGACTTGCAGAAACAAAAAACCAGAATGAGGAGATTAAAAATATGAGCAAATTGAAACGAAGAATAACGGAAAACGGAATTGATTATATCCTTGTTGGAGATTACTACATCCCTGACTTGAAACTGCCGGAGGAACACCGCCCCATCGAAAAGTACGGACGGATGCACCGGGAATATTTAAGAGAAGTCCACCCAGCCAGATTTAACACATTGATACTGACCGGAGAATTGTGGACATATCTTGCAGACCTGAACGAACAGGCACAGAAGCGGTTAGATACCATCATGGAGTAGATGAAAGCTGCTGAGGGTGTGACAGAGGAATTAAAGAGTATCTGTCAGATGGAATGGGTGCAGCGTTGCAATAACATTCACAATAGGGCAGAAGAAATTGTTTTACATGAGATGATTTATTCATAACGGTATGGTAGAATAATTATCGCAAATTGATATCTATTCAACTCAACGTTGAGACTCCCTTCAACGCTTAGTATGTTCTAAATAAATTCTCTTTTTGATATACTGAGGTCAAATATAGTATAAAGGAGATTTGTTTTATGGATCAGAAAAAAATAGGTGCATTTATTGCACAGTGTAGAAAAGAAAAAAGTCTAACACAAATACAGCTTGCCGAACTTTTAGACATTACCAATCAGGCAGTTTCTAAATGGGAAAATGGAGTTTCCCATAGTTAAAGATACCACACCAAATATGATGAACCCACGCTTATACACTACCAGCTATAATAAACCGCAAGGACAGCAATTTGATGATACTGCTGTCCTTTCTTTTATAAAATTGCAGTACACATAAAAAAGCTGTAAAATGATAAATATATTTGTCCTTGTAACAATTCTCGGACATTTGCCTGTTATACTATCTGCAAAAAGCAAAGGAAGTGAGGATATGAAGCGGATTTTAATTGTCGAGGACGACAGTTTTTTGAATAAGATGTTAGACTATAACCTGACCGCAGACGGCTACGGCGTGACTTCTGCCCTAAATGCCAGAACCGCAGCCGACGCCATCCGCCAGCGGGAATTTGATTTAGTGCTGTTGGACATCAACCTGCCGGACGGCAACGGTTTTGAGCTGTGCAAACTGATAAAGCCCCAGCACCCGGACACCATCGTGATTTTCCTGACCGCCAACGATCAGGAGAGCGACCAGATACGGGGTTATGAGGTGGGCGCGGTGGACTACATCACAAAGCCCTTTGTGATCGGGGCCTTGCAGCGAAAAATCAAAGCTATGTTCGCCATGCTGGAACACCACAAACCGGCCAAGGACATTTACGACGACGGGCGGCTGTTTCTGGACTTCTCGGAGCAGACGGCTTCCTTAAACGGCAAGCCCCTGACCCTATCCCCGATGGAGTATAAAATGCTGAACCTGTTCCGCAAAAATCCCCGGCAAGTGCTGACCCGTGGGCAGCTTTTGGAAAAGCTGTGGGATATAGACGAAAGGTTTGTGGACGAACACACCCTGACAACCTCCATCAGCCGGATTCGCAGCAAGATTGAAGCCGACGGCGGCGCGCCCTACATCAAGACCGTTTACGGCATGGGCTATCAATGGACGGGGGGCGAGGCAAAATGAAGTTTCAAAACCTATCGGTAAAGCGGCTGTTTGGCCGGGTGGCAATAGGACTTGTCCTTTCCATGTCCGGGATCACCATAGCCCTGTTTCTTGTGACAAAACAGACGGCGGTGCTGCTGACAGGCGGGGCGCTGCTGCTGTGCGCTCTTGTGGGGATTTTTGTACTGACGCAGGCGTTTGGAAAGCGGCTGTCGCAGTTTACCGCTGACCTGTGCCAGACCTTAGACCACATGATCGCCGGGAATGAAGCGCCCCAGCGCCCGGAGGACAGCGAAACCCAGCTTGCCAGAATCGGACACCGGCTGGCAAGGCTTTACCAGATCATGCAGGAGAACCGCCGCCGGGTGGACGAGGAACGGCAGGAGTTACAGACCCTTGTATCAGATATTTCCCATCAGGTGAAAACGCCGGTGAGCAATCTGAAAATGGCGACGGACACCCTGCTGGAAAAGCCCATGACCGAGGCGGAGCGCACCGACTTTATCCGGGGAATCCGCAGCCAGACGGATAAGCTGGACTTTCTCTTTCAGGCCCTTGTGAAAACCTCACGGCTGGAAACGGGCGTGATCCAGTTGGATAAGAAGCCGGGCCGCCTCTTTGATACCGTGGCGCAGGCCATGAGTGGGATCGTGTATGCAGCGGAGAAAAAGGAAATCGCCGTGTCCGTGGACTGCCCGGAGGATTTGGCCTTTTCTCATGACAGCAAGTGGACATCCGAAGCCCTCTTTAACCTGCTGGACAATGCGGTGAAGTACACCCCGGCAGGCGGGAAAATCGCTGTGTCGGTGGTGCTGTGGGAAATGTATGTGGAGATCAAAGTGACCGACACCGGCAAGGGCATTTCCGAAAGCAATCAGGCCGCCATCTTCCGGCGCTTCTATCGTGAGGAAGAAGTACACGAACAGCAGGGCGTGGGCATTGGCCTGTATCTGGCCCGCGAGATCGTAACGCGGCAGGGTGGCTATATCAAAGTGGTTTCGGAGCCGGGCAAGGGTTCAGAATTTTCCATTATGCTGCCTACAAAATAAATCGCGGCGGACGGCCATTCCCGGCTGCCCGCCGTAAATTTTTTTGAAATGTCCGAGCGTTGTAACATTTCACCCCGATTTTCAATGAAATTTTTTAGCCGCTGTAACATTTCGCGGACATTTGGGTTTTACAATGGCCTTATCAAATATGGAGGTGATACAACTATGACATGGCCTTTTGAGAACGATACAAGCGCCATTACAAAAAAGTTGGCAAAACGAAACTTAAAAGCAGATAAAAGTAGAAACATCCTCATTATCATTACGATTGCCTTAGCTACCTGCTTGATAATGACAACGACCTTGTATTTTTTTGCTTCGCAGCGAAAATCATTAAATGATGCAGCTGGGCGTTATCAAGCAATTATCAATGAAGTCGATAATGATACCATTACAAAATTAGTAAATGACAGTAGGGTTCAAGTGGGTGTAAGTCATTTATTGGGTTTAGTATCTTATGGGGACTACAAATTAACCGTCCGTTCAATGGATGAAACACTAATGAAATTAGCAAAATATCCTGATTTGGAGGGGGAATTGCCCAAATCTACAAATGAAATTGCTATCACAAAGGCGTTTCTTGATAGAGCTGGATTGTCCAAATCCGTGGGCGATATTATATCGTTAAATCTGGGAGATGGAGAAAAAGATTATACCTTATGTGGTATTTTGCCTGTCGAAAATTCAAATTATTCCGTATTCGTGTCGCAGTCCTATATTGAAAACAAGCTCAGCGAACCGGCATACTCCGCTTATATCCGTTTGAATGAATCTGATGGTTGGTCTAAGGCTGCTATACAAGCTGAATTATCAACATTGTGCAGAGAATTGAAAATACAGCCGGAGCAAATGCAGTTTTCAACATATTATTTTTCTCTCATTGAACAGAGAAGCAGTCAATATATCACTGTAATAGCATTTATCAGTCTTATTATCGCTTTGGCGTGTACCCTTGTTATTTACAGTCTGTTCTATGTGTCCATAGCCAGAAAAACAAAAGAATATGGAAAACTGCGGACAATAGGGGCAACTGGAAAACAGATGAAAAGAATCGTTTTTAGAGAGGGATTTCATCTTTCCAAAATTGGTATTCCGATTGGAATATTAGCCGGTGCAATAGCGGGATATGTCCTTGTCCCGCAAGGCTGGAACACTTTAATGGTATTTGTAATTGCCGCTGTCACAGCTCTGTTTGTGTATTTATGCGTTATGATTGCTGTAATTAAGCCAGCCAAGATTGCTGCTCATGTTACGCCTATTGAAGCAGTCCGTTATATGGCGAGCAATAATGATGTAATGTCCAACAGTACAAAAGTGTTACATCGTTCTCTATCCGCAAAAAACTTAGCTTTTCTTAATTTTGCAAGGAACAGAAAGAAAACCGCCTTAACGATTCTGTCGTTAGGGGTATGTGGAATTTTGCTGATGGCAAGCTCTGCATATTTTAATTCCATTGATCCTTTAGCGATGGCGCGTAGGAGTTTTCCTTACGGAGAAATTCGCCTTGAATTAGGCGATTACGGGCCACAGGCACATAACAGCGAACAATATTCAGAACTCCAAAAATCGAATCTGCTTACAGAAGATTTTAGAGAATCCATTTTGGACATAGATGGTGTGGAAGAAATAAAAGAATACCAAGGCACCGTTTTGAATGTTCGTATGCCAACGGGAGATATTGAACCGATTGTTTCAGACGCATATACACGAAGCTCTCAAAAATTGATTGAGCAATATTTGATTGATGGTACAGCAGATTTGCAGGAACTACTTAAAAACAATGGCATTATTATTGAAAATGGCCCACAGTGGAAAGAAACTTTTGGGTGGGATGCAGCGATTGGGGACGAACTTCTGATTGAAGTTGGCGGACAAACATTGGAAGTAAAAGTAATGGGAATTGTGGACGCTAATATCCCGTATGGCGGATATGATACGCTATTTATTCCTTTAGAAATGCTGTCAAAGATCGTTCCTATTGAAAACCTCAATTATCAATTTATTGTAGATACAGATGACAGTAAATGGGCAGCCGCAAAAGATGAAATCCAAAAGATAATTCCACCGACTTCCAGCCTCTATGTTAGTACCTTGAATGATTGGGTAGAGGCATACAACGAAAAACTATTGAACTATCGTATGCCAGTCTACATTTTTGTTATGTTTATCGGGGTTTTTGGCATTATCAATCTGCTAAACACACTGATAACAAACATCTTGACCCGGAAGCGAGAACTGGGTGTTTTGCAAGCGGTTGGTTTGAGCAGTAAACAGCTTTCAAAAATGTTATTGATAGAGGGCTTGTTCTATACATTAGGGGTGCTTCTTCTTTCCATATCATGCGGAACTCTTATCGGGTATCTTCTCTGCACCGTCTTTAGTGCAATGAGTATTTTTGGAAAAGTAAGCTATCATTTTCCGACAGTTGAAATGTTCAGTTATTTTATACTGATGCTTGCCGTCCAAATGCTTTTCTCGTATTTGGCAATTCGGCAGATAAAAAAACAATCTCTGGTAGATCAAATACGGGAATTGTCATAAGAATTTTTGAAATGTCCGAGTGTTGTAACATTTCACCCCGATTTTCAATGAAATTTTTTGGCCGCTGTAACATTTCGCGGACATTTGGGTTTTACAATAGCCTTATCAACAAAAGCGAGGAGGCGACGCAATGGAACTGACCCCGACATTGATTTTGAATCTGGCGCTGCTGATCGTCCCGCCCGCTGTCCTTGTGCTGGTGTTCCGGCAATGGCTGGCCCGGCACATCCGCTGGACGGTTGCCTTGACTGCTCTCTGTGATGTTCTCCTGTTTTGGGATGAACTGTTCTACTATGAGAGCTTCGGCCTGTTCGCTGGGCTGATTCTGGTACAGTTGGCGGCCACCGGCGCGGCAGCGTTCCACATTTACAACAAACAAAGAAAGGATTGAATTTTATGAGCATTTTACAGACTATCGACCTGAAAAAGTATTACGGCACAGAGCCGAACATCACCCGCGCCCTTGACGGCGTGAACTTCTCCGTAAATGACGGCGAGTTTGTGGCCGTTGTGGGAACCTCCGGCAGCGGCAAGTCTACCCTGCTTCACATGATGGGCGGGCTGGACACCCCTACTTCCGGCAATGTGATTGTCCGGGACAAAGAGCTGTCGAAAATGAACGACGAACAGCTTACCATCTTCCGCCGCCGCAACATCGGTTTTATCTTCCAGAACTATAACCTTGTTCCCATTCTGAATGTGTATGAGAACATTGTCCTGCCGGTGGAGCTGGACGGGGACACGGTGGATCAGAAGTTTTTGGACGAGATCGTTCACCTGCTGGGACTGGAAGATAAACTGAAAAATATGCCGAACAATCTTTCCGGCGGACAGCAGCAGCGTGTGGCGATTGCCCGCGCCCTGATTACCAAACCGGCTATTGTGCTGGCCGACGAGCCGACTGGCAACCTTGACAGCAAGACCAGCGCCGAGGTGCTGGGGCTTATCAAGCGTACCAGTGCGGAGTTCCGGCAAACTGTTGTGATGATTACCCACAACAACGACATTGCCCGCCTTGCAGATCGGATTGTCCGCATTGAGGATGGCAAGATTGTGGAATAAGGAGGTGGCAGGCTATGACATGGCCTTTTGAAAATGATACCAGCGCCATTACAAAGAAGCTGGCAAAGAAAAGTTTGCAAAGCGAGAAGCGCCGGAATCTGATGGTAGTGATCGCCGTTGCGCTGGCGGCATTTCTGATCTGCTTTACGGGAATTGTAGCTACTTCCCTGACACAAATGCAGCGCAATCAGGTTGTCGATACTTATGAGGCGGTCTGGCTGGGCGTAGAGGAAAACGACATTGAAACCCTGAAAGGACTGCCGGAGTTTGAGCGCGTAGGCGGCTACTATATGCTCGGTGAGGAACTTTCGGAACAGGGCTATCATGCCTCTTATGTATATAATGACGCAGAAATGATGGAGATTGGGCGCGACCAAATGAAGCTATTGGAGGGGAATCTGCCCCAAAAAGCAAATGAAGTTGTCGTAAGCGAATACTTTCTCTCCACCTATGGAAACAATGCCAAGATCGGGGACAGTGTGACCTTAGATACCGAGAGTTTTCATGGTGATTATGTCGTTACCGGCATTATGGACAGCGTAAATGAAAAAGAAGCGAATACCTGCGCTATCATTCTTTCCAAAGCTGCCCTGACAGAATGGAAAGGGTTTGATCCGGCTGGGTATCGCGCCTATGTCCATTTCAAAAACAGCGACCAGTTGGGCGAGGAACTGATAACCTCTTATTGCAGGGAGATTGCAGAGGAATATCAGCTTCCTAATCCCAGCATGAACAACAAGTATTTTGCTTATGCTTCTAAATCCTTTGATTTTTTACCGATTGTTGGTGTGATTGTTATTGTTCTGATCGGCGGCTATATTGTGATTCAGAGTATCTTCCGTATCTCCATCAATGACAAAATCAGGAGCTACGGACAGCTTCGGACGATTGGTGCAACGCCAAAGCAAATCAAGCGGATTGTAAAGCGGGAGGGACGCAAACTCGGCAGTATCGGAATTTTGGTTGGTACAGTGCTGGGCGTATGCTGCGGTTTTCTTCTGTTTTCCAAGGGATTTAACGCTGTTTCCTATGTCGTTATGGTTTCCCTGACACTCATAAGCAGTTGGATCATGGTGTCTATTTCCATCCGTAAGCCGGTGAAAATCGCGGCAGGGATTTCCCCCATTGAAGCCGTCCGTTTTACCCCGGTGCAAAAGGACATCCGCAGCCGGAAAAAGAATATCAAGCTCAATCCTGTTTCAATGGGAATTGCGAATTTTAAGCGTGACCGCAAAAAGACAATCAGTATTGTAGCATCTTTGAGTATCGGCGGAATTTTGCTGATGGTGGTATCTTCCATTGTTTTAGTGCGCTCACCAGAACAAATTGCGAGATTATATTTTCCTGACAGCGATTACAAAATATATCTCCAAGATCTATCGGAAGAAATGTTAGTAAAAGGTAATCCGCTAAACGAGGAACTAAAGCAGGAAGTTTTATCTGTTGATGGTGTTACGGATATAATCGTAGCCAGACAATCGCTCCATACCAGCATTAAAACAGATGCTAACCAAAATTCAGGAATATGTGATACGCTGACCGACCAGAACTATGCTATGGTTGAGGCTGCATTGACAGAGGGAACGATGCCGACAGATTCTCATAGTATCGTAATTCACGACCAGATTGTAGCGTATTTTGAAGATATGGGCGTCGGTTCCACCGTTAAATTTTCTTCAATGGATGGTAAGCAGTCCATCCCTGTTACAATATCGGGAGTGTTTTCCCTTTCAAAAATGCCTGTGATTTTCGGGCATGGACGCGCTCATACAGATGGCTCTGTTTTCTTTGCTCCAAAAGATTTATTCTACGAACTGTACCCGGAAATTACTACCTTTGATTACTCATGGAGCATTGTAAGCAATCCGAAAAAAGCTGAAACTGTAAAAGCTGAACTGAAAAATATTGTAGCCGAACACAGTAACCTTGCTTTAGATGAAATAGATACAGCGATTGCGGCTGAAAAATCACAAAATTCTGCGGTGTTTGGTAGTATGCAGGTTCTTTCATGGTTGGTGTTCCTCTTTGGCGTTATCAACCTCATCAATACGACCCTCTCTAATCAGATGTCCAGAAAACAGGAAAACAGTGTTTTGCGTTCCATTGGTCTGACACAAAAACAGTTATGCAAAATGAATATATGCGAGGGTCTGTGCTATGCGTTCTTTGCAACATTGGCAATCCTGATTGTCGGATTTCCTATTTCTATTGTTGCAAGTAGAGAAATAAGTATAGCTACTTTTGGCGGAAATGTAGTACCTTACAAATTCCCAGTTTTGGAAATGGGATTGTTCATTCTGGTATTATTCGGAATGGAACTGATCTTGTCTGTATGGACAATCCGCAGACAGAAAAAACAATCCCTGATTGAACAAATGCGGGCAATGGAATAATCGTATGGGATCGGCGGGGCGGCGTGTGCTGCCCCGCTTTTTCCGCCATTTCTCAAAAAAATTTTTGAAATGTCCGAGCGTTGTAACAATTCAGCCTGTTTTTCTGTCGAAATCAAAGGCACCTCGGACATTTATAGTTCTTCCAAAAGT
Source organism: Fusicatenibacter faecihominis (assembly GCF_020686945.1). Taxonomy (NCBI): domain Bacteria; kingdom Bacillati; phylum Bacillota; class Clostridia; order Lachnospirales; family Lachnospiraceae; genus Fusicatenibacter; species Fusicatenibacter faecihominis. Next base: position 9,581 of record NZ_JAJEPR010000049.1, read on the forward strand.
TTGATGATAATATTACCATTCATGGAAGAAGCAATCTGTTATTGCAATTATGCGAAATTGACGATAGAAAGTTTTTCATATCTCGGTCAGCTCAACAATTACATTACTCTGCTGATACAGCCAGTCCGTAAATTCTTTCGGGCTGGCCGTTCCTGTTTTTACAGCCTTTTTTCTCTGTAAGGCTTCTTTCTTAAAGTCGGAAAAGGAAGCCTGTATTTTTTCCAGACGGTCAGCCGGAAAGCCTGCGGTATTTTTTACCCGGTTTATTTTGTTGCGCCAGTTCTGGCATTCATTTTTATAAAGCAGGTCATAGTTATTTTCTCTTGACCTCTCGTCAAATTCCCGCTTGTTTTGAAGCGCCTGTGCTTTTCGGCACTTGTCGCTGCACAGCTCATACCGCTGGCTCTTTGCCAGAAAATATTTTCCACAGACCTTGCACCGCCGGAAGCAAAGCCCCCAGTCATTCAGCCTGTTCAGATAATAGGTAATCAACGGGTAGAGGGACGCATAGGCAGACACACATTCTTCTGTGCGCCGGTTGTCCGGGAACCAGAGGTCAAGCCGGGTATCTTCTGACGGTGCGCCTTTGAAATAAAGGCTGCCAGCTTGAAATTGTTTCGGTTTTCCTGTCTCCCTGTCAAAGCTCATGGTTTCGTTTTGGAATACCCCGGTCAGTCTGCTCATTTTATCCATGAAGCGGTCACAGGCAGCGTTACGGTCACGGGGTTCTCTGGCAAGCAGATAGCTGTTCCAGATACGGAACGCCACATACATTTTCAGAGGGTCGTTGCTAAGATATTTCTCCCAAAGAAATTCGCTTGCCGCCTGCTCCAGCTCCGGCTGTTTCCATCGGTTGGAGTGGAGAGCTTGCCGCAGCGGAGAAAGCCCGTATAAGTTCCAGTCTCTGTCCGTGTCACGCTCAAAGTTTATCAAAAAAGTTCCCAGTGGGCGTGTCATATCACAAAGCACCTCTGCGTTTTGGCTCCCGTTCAGACGGAAGCGGATCTGCTGTTCTTCCCCAATCAAAATCCGCTCTTTCATTTTCTTCCTGTCCAGCGTCAGGACAAACAAAATCCTTTCAAAACATGGCTCATGCCGTATAAATTGATTCTCCATCCCTATCCCCTGCCTTTGTTTATGGTAATTATATAATTTAGTTATATCCATTACACTCATGGTATCGCAGAAGCATTGTTTTGTCAAGGATAGTCCGCTATGATGATTGCAGTTGGTAATTTCGTACCATACAGTACCTTGACAAGTGAATGACCGTCCAAAAGGGATATGACCGGCAGGAGAAGTGACGCATTCGGCGCACCAATGCAGGGAAACACCGCAGGAATGGGGCAGGAAAACGGCTTTTGGGGAGAACGGCAGCAGGAAGCATTTTAACCTATTTGATTTATGGGAGGAACAGAATGAGCAATAAAAAGAGATTGAACAGCTACGAGGATTTACCGCTGGTTCTGGATGTGGCGGACATCCAGCAGATTATGGGAATTTCAAGAGCGAGCGCCTATGAGCTGGTACACACCCCCGGCTTTCCGGCGTTCCGCAGTGGCAGGCTTATCAAGGTCAGCAAAACTGCTTTCTTTGAATGGATGGCAAAAGGCTCCGAAACCGTACCGGGAAGCGACAAAAAAGCGTGAGGTATTATCCCCTGACTGCAATACTGCCGCACTTTCCAAAGGGGCATACAGAGGGAAAAAACCTTAAAAATGATACCGAAACGCTACACTAAAACAGCCTATCTGCGTACATCAGATAGAAACGGAGAAAGGAGCCGGTTATGGCAAGAATGAGCAACAAGCGACGGCTGGAATGGTCTTTCTTCTTAAATGACCGCAGCCGTATCACTTACAACGAACTGTGCCGGAAATGCCAGCACGAATGCAAACAGAGCTTCCGGGCGGTTGTGGTTGACTGCCCGAAGTATCTTTCCAAGCGTTCCAAGAAAAAGGACAAAACTGCCGGAAACGGCAAAATCCCTTAGGAACTAAGGGCGCACTTCTATACATAGTCTAAAGACCATGTATCGTGCGTCCTGTGGAGCTTACCTCTGTCGCTGATAAAATCAGCAATCCGAGGTCTGCGTTCGCTTCGCTCCGACAAGGTGGCTACACCCCCTTGCGCCGCTAAGGCGGCTATCCCCTGTGTACCCTCCGAAAAGAGAAATCCGCTCTGCGGTTTTCCCTTTTCGGAGGGTTTTATAGAAGCACTGACACACGGACTGTCTGCGGATGGTCTTTCTTTATCTTATAAGTAAAGGATGTGAGAACATGGAAAAATCTTTGGAACAGTTGAAACAGGAATATGAAAAAACCACTGTCCTGCTGGAACAGGAAAAACGGAAAATGCAGCGTTTGAAAAACCGGCAGGCGTATCTGGAAAGCGGTTCCCGGAAACAGAGGACGCACCGGCTGATTACCCGTGGGGCAGCTATTGAGAGCATTGCACCACAGACAAAGGAGCTATCCGAAGCGGAATTTTATTCCCTCATGGAAAGCATTTTGAATCTGCCGCAGGCGGAGCATTTCATCCGGTCTGCCACAGAGAACCACGCCCGTATTTCCGGGCAGGAGAAAGGCGGTGACTAAGGATAGCACTTTATCATTTTTCAATCGCACAGATCAAGCGCAGCGCCGGTCAGAGCGCCATTGCCAGCGCAGCCTATCGAGCCGGGGAGCGTCTTTACAGCAGCTACTATGGAGAAGTCAGCGACTACACCAAAAAGGGCGGCGTGATCGCTTCGGAAATCATGCTGCCGCCCCATGCGCCGGAAATATATCTTGACCGGGCGACCCTCTGGAATGCTGTGGAGAACTGCGAGAAACATCCAAAAGCACAGCTTGCCTATTCCTTTGATATTGCCATGCAGAATGAATTGACGCTGGAAGAAAACATGGAGCTGGCGAGGAAGTTCGTACAGGAGCAGTTTGTGACAAAAGGCATGATTGCCGACCTTGCTTTTCACAGCCCGGAGAAAGAGGACGGCGGCATCCCTAACCCGCATTTTCATGTGATGACAACCATGCGCCCTTTGAACCCGGATGGCACATGGGGACAAAAACAGCGTCGGGAATATCTTCTTGATGAAGATGGAAACCGAATCCGGGATAAAAACGGCGATTATATGTTTAACGCTGTCCATACAACAGACTGGCATGAGCCGGAAACGCTGGAACACTGGCGGGAGCAGTGGGCGGCTGCCGTTAATACAAAATTTGAGGAAAAAGGGCTGGATGTGCGTATCGACCACCGTTCCTATGTGCGGCAGGGGCTTGACCTGATACCTACTGTCCACGAGGGAGCTAATGTCCGGCAGATGGAAGCAAAGGGCATCCGCACCGAGAAAGGGGAACTGAACCGCTGGATTAAAGCCACCAACCGGCTCATGCAGGATGTGAGGAAGAAGATCAAAGCCCTGTTTGTCTGGATGGCAGAGGTAAAAGAAGAACTTTCCAAACCGCAGACACCGAGCCTTGCCGACCTGTTGATCGCTTATTACAACCAGCGCAACGCAGGGGCATGGAGCAATAAAGCCAGAACCGGAAACTTAAAGCAGTTTGCCGAAGCCGTCAATTATCTGACGGAAAACAAGCTGCTCACATTAGAGGATTTGCAGGAGCGTCTTTCCTCTGTCAACGAAGAATTTGAAGCGTTAAGCGACTCCATGAAAAAGAAATCTGCCCGGATAAAGGAATTGCAGGAATTGATACGGGAGGGCGAGAATTACCAGCGGCTAAAACCTGTTCATACGGAATTGAACAATATCAAGTTTAAGAAACAGAGGGAGAAATTTGAAACATCCCACGATGCGGAGTTACGGCTGTTTTATGCCGCCCGCCGTATTTTGAAAGAAAAACTGGACGGAAAACCCATTGCCCTGAAAGCATGGAAACAGGAATACGCACAGTTAAAAACAGAGTATGCCGAACTGTCTCCGCAGCACAAGCCACTCCGGGAGGAAGTCATACGGCTACGGCAGGTGCAGAACGCCGTAGATACCGCACTGCGCCGGAGGGAGCAGCCACAGGCAGTACAGAGAAAGAAACATGAGATGGAGCTATGATATAACCGGCAGCTTTACCGCTACCAGTATTTTTATGGAGGGAGCATTTGAATGTATTTGAAGCGGTGAAACAGTCTGTTACCACCCGGCAGGCTGCTTCATTCTATGGAATCCGGGTGGGGAGAAACGGCATGGTCTGCTGTCCATTCCACAATGACCGCACGCCCAGCATGAAAGTGGACAGCCGCTTTTACTGCTTCGGCTGCGGGGCTTCCGGGGATGTGATCGACTTTGCCGCTTTGCTGCATGGATTGGGGAAACGGGAAGCTGCGGTCAGGCTTGCGGAGGACTTCGGCGTTTCCTATGAGAAATCCGGCAATGCGCCGCCAGATAGGAAGCGTCACAACAGGTCACAGCCCCGACAAAAATCAGCGGAGCAGAGATTTCAGGAAACGGAACGGTATTGTTTCCGGGTGCTATGCGATTATCTGCGCCTGCTGGAGCATTGGAAAACAGCACACGCCCCACAGCCGCAGGATGCCATCTGGCATCCTCTTTTTGTGGAAGCGTTGCAGAGGATAAGCTACACAGAATACCTTTTGGATATTTTGTTATACGGAGAAATAGAAGAAAAAGCGGCATTGATCGCCGCACAGGGAAAGGAGGTGTTGCGGCTTGAACAGCGAATTTCAGAGCTTGCCGCCGGAAACGCAGGAAGCGGTCAAAAGGACGATGGACACAATGGAACCGGCGCAGACACCGGCAGAAATCCGGGAAACATTAGAGGGGACGCAGAAAGGCGGCGTGAAGAACAGCATCCGAAACTGCCTGACGGTGTTCCAGCGTGACCCTCTGTTTCGCGGGGCGCTGCGCCTGAACCTTTTGACGGAGCAGATTGACATTGTGAAGCCGCTGGGCTGGGAGCGCACCAGTACCACGCTGACCGACATGGACATGAACTACCTGCTTTTGTATCTGGAAGAAAATTACGGGCTTACCAGCGAGAAAAAGGTGCAGAGCGCCATCAAGATTGTTGCCAATGAAAACCGCTACCATCCAGTCAGGGATTACCTGAACAGCCTGCAATGGGACGGCACAGAGCGCATCCGTTACGCCCTGCATCACTTTCTGGGAGCCGATACGGACGAATACACCTATGAAGCCTTGAAACTGTTCCTGATGGGAGCCATCCGGCGGGTATTCAGACCGGGGAGCAAGTTTGAGGTCATGCTCTGTCTGGTTGGTGGTCAGGGAGCCGGGAAATCTACCTTTTTCCGGCTGCTGGCAGGCAGGGACGAATGGTTTTCAGACGATTTGAAAAAGCTGGACGATGAAAATGTGTACCGCAAGCTGCAAGGGCATTGGATTATCGAGATGTCGGAGATGATTGCCACAGCCAACGCCAAGAGTATTGAGGAAATCAAGTCATTCTTAAGCCGCCAGAAAGAAACCTACAAAGTGCCGTATGAGACACATCCGGCAGACCGGCTGCGGCAATGTGTATTTGGAGGGACGACCAACCGGCAGGACTTTTTGCCCCGTGACCGCACCGGCAACCGGCGCTTTCTCCCCGTGACGGTGTACCCGGAACGGGCGGAGGTTCACATACTGGACGATGAAGCGGCGGCGAGGGCGTATATCGAACAGATGTGGGCGGAAGCCATGACGGTTTATCGCAGTGGGAAGTATAAGCTGTCATTCAGCATGGAAATGAACCGATACCTGAACGCCCACCAGCAGGACTTTATGCAGGAAGACACACAGGCCGGCATGATCTACGCCTATTTGGAGGACTACACCGGCGACAGGGTATGTTCCAAGCAGCTTTATGAGGAAGCGCTGGGGAACTTAAATTCCCCGGCAGACTGGGAGACACGGGCAATCTGCGAGATTATGAATACCGGCATTGCGGGCGGCATCATACAGGGCTGGGTAGCCTACAAAAGCCCGAAGCGGTATAAGAAATACGGTTCTCAAAAAGGCTGGGAGCGTGTCAACCAAGCTCCGCCGGAGGGGGACGGTTTTCAGGAAATCACGGAAGAAGAAGCCCGGCAAATGGAACTTCCATTCTGAAAAGCCACCGGTTGACAGTTTGGTTGACGCTTTGGTTGACAGCCGGTTGACGGGGAAAAGCCTGATATTTGGGGCATTTCTCTCCTTTGTCAACCATGTCAACCAAGAAATCAAAGAAAAAGTAAAAAGTAATAATAGAGCGCCTATGGATTGTTTTCAAAGTCTTTTCTGCCGGTTGACACGGTTTGGTTGACACGGAGACAGTCTGCGGCTGTACACCTGTCTGACATTCCCTTGTCGGGCATATTTCATTTATGGAGGTAACTGCCTATGGCAAAAAGCAAAAACGAGAGCAATAACAAAAACAGCGGCACCCTGCTTACCGAAAAAGACGGCACCCAGTATTTTGTCATGGGGAAAGTCCGTATCAAGGTATCGGAGCATTTCGCACAGGATGGGAAGCCGCTTGACAGCCTGCTGGAAGATGTGATCCAGCACGCTGCCGCCGCTTCCTGAAAAAATACGGAATAACGACTGTCAATCAGCCCACGCTTATGATATACTTGTACCAGCGAGTATTGTATAAGCGTGGGTTGTTTCTTTTAGAAGGAGGATTTTTAACCGTGAAACAACCATACAATACAACGATTTATAACACTGCACTATATTTGAGATTGAGCCGTGACGATGAATTACAGGGGGAAAGCGGCAGTATCCAGACCCAGCGCATGATGCTTAGACAGTATGCCGCAGAGCATGGGCTGACCGTTGTAGACGAGTACATTGACGACGGATGGAGTGGGACAAATTTCGAGCGTCCAAGTTTCCAAAGGATGATTGATGACATCGAAGACGGGAAAATCAACTGCGTTGTCACAAAGGACTTATCCCGTCTGGGAAGAAACTATATCCTGACCGGTCAGTACACGGAAATCTATTTCCCCAGCAAGGGAGTACGCTACATTGCCATCAATGACAATGTGGACACCATCAACGGAGAAAGCGAGCTTGCACCGTTCTTAAACATCCTGAATGAAATGCACGCCCGACAGACCAGCAAAAAGGTCAAGGCTGCCATGCACACAAGATTTGCCAATGGCGCACACTATGGAGCCTATGCACCGCTGGGCTATGTAAAAGACCCGGACAAAAAAGGTCATCTTCTGATCGACCCGGAAACACGCTGGATTGTAGAGAAGATTTTTGACCTTGCTGTACACGGGCGTGGAGCCGCCAGCATTACACGGATTCTGGTGGAGGAAAAAGTACCTACCCCCGGCTGGCTGAACTATGAAAGATACGGGACTTTCGCCAATATCTACGCCGGTGCGCCCGCAGAAAAAGCCTATGCGTGGACGATTGCACAGGTCAAGAGCATTTTGAAAGAGGAAACCTACATCGGTCACAGCGTTCACAACAAGCAGAGCAACATTTCATTCAAGAACAAGAAAAAGGTGCGGAAGCCGCAGGAAGAATGGTATCGTGTGGAAAATACCCACGAAGCCATCATTTCCGAAGAAGTGTTCCAAAAAGTTCAAGAGCTGATTGCAAGCAGACGCAGGAAACGCAGAAACGGTACGACACAGATTTTCGCAGGATTGATAAAATGTGCAGACTGCGGATGGTCTTTAGCCTATGGGGAAAACAAGCAGAACAAAAACCCATACGGGTACTACCATTGCAGCAAGAACGGACAGGGATTACGCCAGTGTTCCATGCACTATATCCGCTATGATGTACTGTATGCCTATGTGCTTGCAAGACTGCAATACTGGTCTATGCTGGCACAGAAAGATGAGGACAAGCTGCTGAAACGGCTGCTCAATGTCAGCGACAGGGAAAGGAACTCTGCGAAGAAAAAGCAGGCTGCGGAGCTGAAAAAGGCAGAGAAGCGTAAAGCCGAGGTTGACGGGCTGTTTGCTAAAATGTATGAGGACTGGTCTGCCGGACGCATAACCGAGTATAACTTCAATATGCTGTCCGAGAAGTACCAGAACGAGCAAAAGGAGCTTGAAACAAAAATAAGACAGCTTCACGAAACGATGGAAGCCGCCGTACAGACCGCAGCGGATGCTGAAAAGTGGATTGCCCTGATGAAACAGTATGTCAACCCTGTGGAGCTGACCGCCGAACTTCTGAACACTCTAATTGAAAAAATAACCGTCCACGAAGCTGTCAAGGGCGAGGACGGAAGCCGTGAGCAGGAAGTAGAAATCTACTACCGCTTCATCGGCAAAATCGACTGACCTTTCTTTTTTACCCAACAATATCTTTAATTAAGGGAGACGGGTAGAGGAATGCCAGATGTGTCGCTTTTACAGCCTTTATGTGATGCTTTGGGCATTAGTTTGAACGAGCTTTTTTCGGGGGAACATATATCAGCAGAGGAATATAAAGGAAAAGCAGAAGAAAACATTTCTAAACTTTACAAAGAAAAGCAAATTGCCAATCTTAAGCCAATAAAATACTTATTCTCTATATGTTCTAATGTAACATTGCTTGTAGCAGTGATTGAATTAGCTGTTGGTTTTATTGGAAATTTTTTTAATCCAACTATATTGGAGGTAATGTTGCTCAATGCTTCTGTGTGGATAATATTGTTTCTGATTTCAGTGGGTAAGCTGACATACGATAAGAAAAAATTGAAAAACCTGAAGCATTCAGGTACTTGTATAGACTCTGAAATCAAGGATATAATCCCAGCATCATGGATTAGAGTTGGAAACTACATCAGTTGCAGAATTGTATGTGGATTTATTTACGAGGATAAGGAATACAAAGCAGTAAGTAATTACTATGTTTTGACACCATTTCAACGAAAGGAGGATTTATATGCGAATGTTTTTATCGAGCAAAACAATCCTACCAAATATAGTATAGAGCTTTTTCAAGAAGGTCGGTAATTCAGTCAAGAATTTCTCAAAAATCATATAAGCCTATTTAAAGCTGTCGTTGCAGGAAAGTCCCGTGACGACAGCTTTCTTTCTTACCGTTTTTTTCTCTGGCTAATAGGCGTTCCCATTTTCTTTGATTTTTTGAGAATCCGAATCAGCCAGCGAAATTCTTCGTCTGACAGATTTTTATAGTTGATGCCGAGCTGCTTGCAGTAAAGAACAACCAGCTTTTCATCCCGGCTGCCCTTGAAATTTTCGACCGCTTCCAGATTTTCTTTCAGTTCATCGGCAACGGTGGTCTGGGGCGCACTCTCACTGTCCTTTTTGTGAGCTTCCCGAATATCCCGGATAATGAGGTTGAGGTCATCCAGAACCATGTGGCTGAAATATTCATCATCACTGATATGGGCAGCTTGCAGCACCTTCAAATGCGGGTCATCTTCGCCGGGGCGATACCGTTCAATGATTTCATGCCGGACGGTATCGACAAGGGCGTTGAGATTCTGAATCTGCATGGTGGCAATCCCATCCACATAAATCTCAATGTCCGCAAGAAACTTGATAAAGTCCTTATGGGTGGCAAGTTCGCAGAGCAGACGGTTGTTAATCCGACCGTTTTTCAGAAGTGCCACCATTTCATCGCTCAAATGCAGCTCCCTTAATGGCGTGTTGATCTCCGCCCGGTTCTCTGTCCGGCAAAAGAGATAATCGAGGGACACCCCATAAAAATCTGCCAGCAGGATAAGGTTGCCATGATTGATTTCCTTATAGTCGTCTTTTTCATAACTGCCAAGAGCCGATTTTGAAATACCCGTTTGCTCAGCCAGTTCTTCCAGTTTTAATCCTTTGTTTAATCGTAAATCTTTTAGCCGTTCCTGTATTGTAGTAGCTCCGTTCATTGAAGCAGTTCCCCCTTTTTGACAACATATATAACCGTTGAATTGATTATACCATATCAATTCCGCAATCGTGGAAATTTTTGATTTTTGCCCCTAATTCCTACTTTGTGGACATACGGCACAGGGCACAAAAATGTTCTATGATACAGGTAGTTCATCGATGGATTATTCCAATCGAATGACCAGCCTGTGTGGGATATGCTTCCCCGGCGATGTAG